>JAOZKO010000037.1:0-2432 GCA_029935325.1 Bacteroidales bacterium | reverse complement strand
AATAAGCTTAGAAGGTAGCGTGGGGTAGCTTTTAGTTGGGAGTTTGGAGTGCCTAAAGTTGGGAGTTGGAAGTGCCTAAAGTTGGGAGTTTGGAGTGCCTAGAGTTGGAAGTTGAAGTTGGAAACACAAAACACCAAACAAGGAAATAATTAGGAATAAGGAATTAACAAAGAATATAATATATCATGTTAGAGATTAAAGATTTACATGTGAGCATTAACGAAAAGGAAATCCTAAGTGGATTGAACTTGGTAGTAAATGCAGGAGAAGTACACGCAATAATGGGCCCTAATGGAACTGGAAAAAGTACTTTGGCAATGGTTATTGCAGGAAATGAGAATTATAAAGTTACAAAGGGTGAAATTATATATAATGGTAAAAACATTGTAGATATGCCTATTGAGGATAGAGCTCGTGAAGGTTTATTCTTGGGCTTCCAATACCCCGTTGAGATACCAGGAGTTAGCATGACTAATTTTATGCGTACTGCAATTGACGAAATCCGTGAGTATCGCGGACAAGAGTCATTATCTGCAACTGCTTTTCTTAAATATATAAAAGAGAAAAAAGCTCTTGTAGAATTGGGCGATAAGCTTAATAATCGCTCTGTAAATGAAGGTTTCTCTGGTGGCGAAAAGAAGAAAAATGAGATATTCCAAATGGCAATGCTTGAGCCTAAATTAGCAATCTTGGACGAAACTGATTCAGGTTTGGATATTGATGCATTAAGGATTGTTGCCAATGGAGTTACTAAGCTTAAATCTTCAGAAAATGCGACTATTGTGATTACTCATTATCAGCGATTATTGGACCATATAGTTCCTGACTTTGTACATGTTATGTACGATGGTAGAATAGTGAAAACTGGTGATAAATCGCTAGCATTGGAGCTAGAAGAAAAGGGTTATGACTGGATAAAAGAAGAATTGAAAGCATAAGCAAATGAGCAAGAAAGTAATAGAAATAGGTCTAGCTTTAAAAGAAGCATTGCTGCAAAAGTTTGCTGCAGAACAGGAGTCTATGGCTGCTAGTGAAACTTCTTTTATCGCTGAGGAGCGAAAAATAGCCATTCAAACTTTTGATGAATTAGGATTTCCAACTATTCAACACGAATCATGGCGAAAAACAAATCTCAAGAATTTTTTAGAAAGAGATTATGACTTAAAATTTGATGAAAAGGAGGAGAATACCAATCCTATTTTCAAATGTGAAATTAACCAATTCGACACCGATCTTTATACCCAATTAAATGGCAAATGGATTGATGGTGCTGATGGAATTACCACTTACGACAATGGAACTATTGTAGGAAGCATGTCTTCCGCAATTAATGCTTTTCCAGAACTTTTCGAAAAGCATTATGGAAAGTATGTTTTAAATAATCGTAATGGCTTGATTGCCTTAAATAGTGCATTATTTAATGATGGCTATTTTATTTATGTTCCCGATGGTGTGGAGCATAACCGTAGTCTTCAAATGGTAAGTATTATTGATACTAAGAAAAATATTTTTGCCAATTCACGTAATCTTGTTTTATTGGGCAAAAATGCAAAATTAAGATTAGTTCACTGCGACGATTCTATGGATTTTCAAGATAGCTTTATCAATAATGTTACTGAAATAAACATGGAGCATGGCTCGAAGCTAGACTTATATAAACTCCAAAATAAGGACGATGCGGCAGCAATAATGACCAATACTTTTGTTCATCAGGCTGCTGATTCTAATTTTTGCTCCAATACTATTGTGCTAAATGGTGGCATGGTGAGAAACGATACTCACGTAACACTAAATGGCCGTGGTGGCAATGCTGATGTTAAAGGGCTTTATTTAATGGATGGAAAGCAGTTTGTAGATAACCATATCTTCATTAGCCATGCTGCATCTAATTGTACCAGCACACAGCTTTTCAAAGGTATTGTTGACGAAGAAGCTCGAGCCGTTTTTAATGGACATACCCTAGTGAAACAGGATGCTCAACAGACTCTTGCTTTCCAAAATAATAACAATATTCAGCTTACAAATACTTCAAAAATAGATACTCATCCGTTCTTAGAGATTTATGCCGATGATGTAAAATGTAGTCATGGTGCAACTGTGGGACAGCTCGATACGGATGCAATGTTTTATCTAATGCAAAGAGGGATTTGCGAGCGAAATGCAAAAATGTTGTTAATGGTAGCTTTTGTAGGTCAGATTATTGATATGATAAAACTCCCTAATCTTAAAAACAGTATTAATGAATTGGTTAGGAAGCGATTGAAAGGAGAACTTAGCTCATGTGAGCAATGCTCAATAGAATGTGCTGACCCTGATAAACCATTTCATTTTGAAATAGATGTATCGAAAATATAAAGTCGATATTCCTTAATAATTAAGAATATTAATGTGTAAATGAAACTAAATATTGATAAAATTCGGAATGATTTTCC
>JAOZKO010000240.1 GCA_029935325.1 Bacteroidales bacterium | reverse complement strand
TCTTTTTATGGCCAAAGGAGGTGGTTCTGCCAACAAAACATACCTTTACCAGCAAACAAAGCAACTGCTTACTGAGGAGAATTTAACTACCTTTCTCAAAGCAAAACTAGGTGATATTGGTACAGCAGCTTGCCCTCCTTACCATTTAGCAATTGTAATTGGCGGCACTTCTGCTGAGGCTAACCTTAAAGTAGTAAAACAAGCATCTGCTGGTTATCTCGATCATTTACCAACTTCAGGAAATGAAGGAGGACGAGCTTTCAGAGACCTTGAGTGGGAGAAGAAAGTTCTCACAATTACAGAAGAATTAGGAGTTGGCGCTCAGTTTGGTGGAAAATATTTTGCTCATGATGTAAGAGTAATTCGTTTGCCTCGCCATGCTGCTTCCAACCCAGTAGGATTAGGAGTTAGCTGTAGCGCTGATAGAAATATTAAGGCTAAGATTACAGAAGAAGGAGTTTTTGTAGAGCAAATGGAGAAAAACCCAGGAAGATTAGTTCCTGCAAATCCTCCACATTTAGAGGAAGCCATTGAAATAGATTTAGATCAACCAATGGATGAGGTTTTGGCTATTTTGAGCAAACATCCTGTTAAAACTAGACTAAGTTTAAATGGAACATTAATAGTCGCTAGAGATATGGCGCATGCTCGCATTAGCGAGATGATTGAAAATGGTGAGCCAATGCCAGAATATTTCAAAAACCATCCTATATACTATGCGGGACCTGCAAAAACACCTAAAGGAATGCCTTCTGGAAGTTTTGGCCCTACTACTGCAAACCGTATGGATCCATATGTTGGACCATTCCAAACATTACGCGGAAGTATGATTATGCTAGCAAAGGGAAATAGAAGTCCACAAGTAAAAGAAGCCTGCCAGAAGCATGGTGGTTTTTATTTAGGATCTATTGGCGGACCTGCTGCTATTTTAGCAAAAGAAAATATACTTTCGATAGAGGTTCTCGATTTCCCTGAATATGGAATGGAAGCCGTTCGTAAGATTACAATTAAAGATTTTCCTGCTTTCATTATCACTGATGATAAAGGAAATGACTTCTTTGAACAATTGTAAAATTATAAAATACAATCTTTACTGCCTAAAGCACTTTATATAGAGCGCTTTAGGCAGTTTCATTTAATACGACTAATTCTCTAAAAATGATACTTCAAACAGAACTTGTTTTACCGGCATACCGAAAAGGATTTCATTTAATTACTAACCTCATTAACAATGCCTTAAGTGATTTGCCAGAAATTGGAATCCTAAATATTTTCATACAGCATACCTCTGCTGGATTAACAATAAACGAAAATGCTGACCCAAGTGTTAGAGTTGATTTGAATTCTTTCTTCGAGCAATTAGTTCCTGAAAATATCGAATATTTTACTCATACGATTGAGGGAGCTGATGATATGCCTGCTCATATTAAAGCTTCAATTTTTGGAAATTCCTTAAATATTCCTATTCAAAATCACAGCCTTGCTCTTGGTATTTGGCAAGGAATATATTTATGTGAGTTTAGAAACCACGGTGGACAAAGGAAATTGATTCTTACTGTTTCTTCTTAGTTGAAAGTTAGAACCTAAATCAGATAATTTCACGCAAAGACCGCTTAAGAAATGGGAATACAAAGACCACAAAGTCGCTTCGCTTTTTACTTTTGTTTTTCAACATTAGCCTTTCAACTTTAACCATATAAACGGTCAGGAATGACCGACTTACTTTAATTCAACATAATACTTAACTTGCAGTCCGTGAATAAAGTTCCGCAATACCTGGTCTTTACATTTCCTGAATTGACTTTGAGTTGGTTTACGGAAAAAAGCACTTAGCTCGTGTTTGCCTAAGCGAAAATCCACTAGCATCAATATTTCTAATATATCTTCATCCTTTAGGTTTAGTGCAATCTTTAGCTTACGAAATATAATATTGTTATTCAATCGCTTCTCTGCCACAGGTTGCTCACCTTCTTTTTTACCACGTCTAGCATTAATAAACCCATTTAAGAATACTGACATTTGCTTATCATAAAGCTCCTGATAATCTGGACTATCATCTTTCTTAAGCCAATCGCTAATTTCAGGGCGACCCACCTCCTGACCTCCAGATTTGAATATTGCTATCATTTCAGAATCCCCAATGTTAAAGGTATATCTTAATCTCCGTAAAATATCGTTATTGTTCATAATGCTTAATTTATCAGGCAACAAATGTATTAATTAATAGCCATACTTTTCTCAAATATTCCTAAGTACATGACAAAAATTTACAGCACTCCTTAAATTTTATTAAATCATTAAAATACGGTATATTAGTAATGTAATTTAGGCCATATCTCATTAAGCTCTTTTGCCCTTCTTCCATGTGTTTTTTTTTATTTTTATGGGATTAATTTTTTCAAGTTCTATACCCATGATGTAAGCCAAAGTAAATGCAATAATAACCAAAGCAAATAGCTTTTGCACTCTATCAGCTTCCGTAAGGTGTGTGTCATACAGGTTAAAGCCACTTGATTTCAAAGCTTTAAATGCAGATTCTATTTACCATCTTTCTTTATATAAGGCATTAGTTCTTTTAGGATTGTTAAATGAGATTATCATCTGAAGCTCTGGCACTCCTTTTATATTGAAAATCTGCTGATTAAATAGATCTATAGAAAAATTGTCATGTACTTAGGTATTTTCTTTATCTTTGCTGAAAATTATAATATTATGAAAAAAATCTACGCCCTACTTTTCAGCATCTTGTTTGCCCATACTATGTTTGGGCAAATTTATTTAAATATTGATGAGATGCCATTAGACTCTTGTAAAAGTTGTTTTGTTAAACCAAGTACTCAGTCAAATTCTCAATTTCTTCCCTCATTTTATAGCGATGCTAGAACTGCAAAAGGAAGTATTATTTTAGATAGTGTTAAGTACTATTATCCAGTTGATTATTTAACCACATTATTGTATATGGGGGTAATGCATTATAATAATTATGGCAGTAGGGATAGCATTATATGGTATGACCTTGATCCGCTATATAATTACCGATCTCCGTCTGAGAAAATTGAATATAATTACTCATCCTCAGGAAAATTATCTTCAAGATATACCTATGGCTATGCGGGTAGTACTTCGGGGGGAGTTTGGATAAAAGCAAAAGGAGATGAATACTATTACGACCAAAATGATTCAATTATTCAAAGAAAGATATATACTTATGATAGTGGTTATAGACTGAAATATAATATGAATTACCAATATGACTCTTTAGGAAACCTATTCGAAATAAAAGAACAATATTGGAATTATTCTCATCCTATTGATAATTACTATATAAAAAAGGAAGCAACATATAATCAAAATAATCAGATTCTTTGTGATACTTTATTTCAGATGACTAATTCGGGTTGGTATGCCACAGAGGCCGAGAATAGAACTTACGATTCATTAAATAAATTGAAAACAGTAACTCCGAGTATAATACTTGCTGATAGTAGTTGGTATCAATGGAATATGCTTGAATATAGTATTAATCAAGCAAATTTAGTTGATACTATTTTAAAGTTTCGCAAGAGTAATTTGGGGGGTTGGTATTTAGCGCAAAAGTTTTTTTATAGTTATACTCCAACAAACAACTTATCAAGTGCCAAAGCAGTTGATGTTATAGCTGGAGTTCCTGATTTACCATATTTTAAACAAGATAGGTTTTATACTATACAAGACTTATCTAAAATTAATGAGTATAAATATGATACAATTACACAATCATGGATAATAGATAAAATTTGGGAAGCAGTATATGATTCATTGGGAAATGTAATATACGATTATAACTGTTATGTAAATTTCTATACTGGTTTGTGGGACTCTATTGTTAATGAAAAATCATTTTTTAATGAATCGATAAATGCGAGTGGTTCAGATTTCCCTTTTTTTCAAAACCCAAGTATGGTAATAACAGAGTATGTTAATCCAAATTCAAATAATTTGCTAATGGAGCGTATGTTATATAAGAAAGGTACGTTTGATGACTCTATAGTTATGAGAGGCCACATGACATTCTATTACTCCGGAATTCCTTCTGGTTTTTCAGAGTTTTCAGAGGAATCATCATATAAGATATATCCTAATCCTGCCAGCACACAAGTAACTGTGAGCATTCCTGGTTTTGAAAAAGAAGGGAATCTAATTTTGTATGATATAAGTGGTAGGCTGGTCCGTTCTTATCTAATAAAAAATAGGCAGACTTTATCAGTTGAAGGCTTGAGTAATGGTATATACTTGTATTCGATCATAACGAATAATAAGTATTTTACAGGAAAATTATGCATTAATCATTAGGTATGGCATTATGCCATACCTAATGATTAGTGTTTTACTTCCCGCTTATAATCAGACATGCATAAATCAGATAGAATTTAATTTATGGAATGATTAATCGTATTCTTATTTTTGCATTGAATTATAAAAACTACCGCTATGAAATTCTCATTATTAATACTAATTTTCCTATTTATCTATATTTCAAATAATGCTCAATACTCATTGTCGGGAATAAACATTAGTGTTGGAGAAAAACAGAAATCAAAAGAAGCTTCTTTTTTTGTGCAGAATGATGAAGGTATCCCTATATTATCTTTTTCGAGATAAGAAAATGAATCTTCGAATTAATAAATACTCAGAAGAAATGAGTTTTCTTTCAAGTATAGAAATAAAGTAACTAATCAGTTTAGCAAGGTCCTTAATTCCATCCGATAGCTATCGGATTA
>JAOZKO010000239.1 GCA_029935325.1 Bacteroidales bacterium | reverse complement strand
AATCAGGTGATACGCTTTTTGCAAAGCCACAAAATGCTAGCTTTCGCTGGTGGAATTGCGATAAGCAGGAGTTTGTTTATGCAGCCTATCAATCATATTTTGTACCTTTTCAAAATGGTCATTATGCTGCTGAGATTTCAAGCAATGGCTGTAGCTTTTTAACCCAATGTTATGAAATAACAGGCTTGTCAATTGATGATACAGGAATTCCAGATTTGGAAGTAAATCTAATGCCCAACCCCAATGATGGGGAGTTTTATTTGGAGCTTAAAGCGCAAGGCAAACAAGAATATCAAATCTTAATTTTTGATGCCTTGGGAAAAGAAATTTATAATCAGCAAATTGTATTTGAGAACTATAAAAAACTTAAACTGAATTTGAAATCTGAGGTTTCGGGGGTTTATCAATTGCGGATTGTATCGGGGAATGATATTATTAGTCGGCGGTTTATTATTCGCTAGTGTTCTCACCGCGGATTACGCTAATTTTTCGCGGATATCTGCGGATTAATCTGCGAAATCAGCAGTGAAATAATTTATGATAATTATCATATTTCAATAATATTTACTACCTTTGTGGCTTACCTAAAATAAAACTTATGAAAAACTATACTAAAGATGATAAACTTCACTTCACTTCACTTCACTTAAACTTTTGCTTATTTTAGTTTTATTCGGGTTAAACGATACTTCAAAAGGACAGACGACTACAATCACTAATGGCCTCATAATCTATAACACTACATGGTCTGACCCAATTTACATAGTACAAGATGATATAATTATCGCCCAAAACTGTACATTAACCATTAATGCAGGAGTTAAGGTGTTTTTTGATGAAGATAATTATGGTTTAAAGCCAAATCTAAGTACTGGTATTTTCGTTAATGGTTCTTTACAAATAAATGGAGCTCAGAACTCAATGGTTCAACTTACAGCTTTTACAATCTCTACAGGTTGGGATGGCATTGTATTTCATGAAATACAAAACAACCCACACTCTGATATCAAATATGCTATAATTGAATACGTAAAAAAGACAGGATTACCATGTGGTCCCAGTCCAAACTCAGATGGAGCAATATTCATTAATGATTTTAACAATATTACAATCGAGAACTGCATTATACGCAATAATTCTATTGAAAAAAGGGGTGGAGGGCTTTTTATTTCCATGAATAATGGTATTTCAAGCGGTTCAATATCAAGTACTGTTAATATATTAAACAATCAAATCTATAATAATACTACGAAAAAAGGAGGAGGAATTTGTGTGTACACTAAAGACCCAAGTATTCGTGCTTATGCATATATTAAAGATAATACCATATTCAATAATAATGCTAAACATAGTGGTGGAGGCATATCACTATTAAGATATGCTGATGCAGATATTATTGATAACTCTATCACAAACAATATTTCAGAATGTCTAAATCCAAACAGCCTGCCAAGTATAAATGGTGGTGGTGGGTTAGTTATTGGGTTTGATTCCAAAGCTTTAATAATAGGAAATACCATAACCGAGAATAAAACTTTCTCTTTTATTGGAACAAATGCAAAAACTGGTCTTGGAGGAGGGGTTTTAGTAAGACTAAAATCCGAATCAATATTTGAGAATAACCTAATACATTCGAATGAAGCTACTTATGGGGGTGGAATTGCTATTACAAATGGAGCTGGGGTTGGGTTTTCTGGCGGCCCCTCAAAAATATCGTTAAGTTTTAACAGTCTAGAGTATAATTCTGCTATACAAGAAGGCGGTGGAATTTATATACTACATAGTTATGGAATTCTCAACAATAATAGTATTAATTCTAATTCAACACTAAAAGGTGGTGGTATATATCTAAACTCGTCAACAGACATTAATCTCAATTCAAACAACCCAATATCTATACACAATAACAGAATCTTTAATAATAATGCTGGTATTGGTGGCGGAATCTATGCAGAAGGAACACTACCTACACCACCAGCAACATACAATAATTATATTGATATATATAATAACCTAATATATGAAAATATAACTTCCCATTATGCTGCCAGTGTTTACATTGAATCTAATATGATTTTCAATTTCAATAATAATACTGTCTGTGACAATCAGACTACATTTTCAACATCAGGAGATGGTGTTTATATTAGCGCTTCAGCAACAAACAACAATCTGTCTTTTGTAAATAATATACTTTTCTATAATGGATTTGGTCAAAATACTTGTCAGGTTTACCACCCTAATTTCATACAATATGAATTTCATGAGAATAATATAATGAATTTGGGATGTGGAATTCCTCCAGATCACAATTATGATTTAATGCCTGAGTTTGTAGATCACCTTTATTCTGACTATAGGTTACTTCCATCAAGTCCAATAATTGACTTAGGTCTAAACTCTGCTTTTCCTGTTTCAAATGAAGATATGAACGGACAAATAAGAATAAACGGTATTATTGACATTGGAGCTTATGAATTCTGGACACCTCCTATTCGCGAAATGCATCTAGACAGTTCGAAATTATACGATATTATTATATATCCAAATCCAGTATCAAACAAGATATTCATCTCAAATAAATCAGAAAACAACATAGTTCAACTATCGGTTATTTCTTCAAACGGTCAATTAATCTACAAGAAGAGCTTTCTAGGTTCAAAAAAAGATGTTTCATGTGATGTACAAACTCTAAAATGCGGCGTGTATATATTAATTATTAAAACCGATAAAGAAATAATATCTCATAAATTTATTAAGAACTAAAGTGAAAAGAAATATTCTAAATATAATTCTAACACTATTGATATCCACAGGACTGAATGCACAATCATTTTATGAATTGCCTGATTCCTGCATTAATTTGCCTGTGATTGAATACAGTTCAATTAATTGGGTTGATTTTGACAATGACAATGATTTGGATTTGTTCCTTACAGGATACACTGTTAAATCGACCATTTTATTCCAAAATAATAACAACGGAACTTTCAATGTTAAGAACCTTGGCTTACCCAACATTAACACCTTCCCTAGTGGAGGAACCTTCCTGTTTGGTGATTATGATAACGATGGTGATTTAGATCTATTTATTTCAGGTTTTTCACAATCAGGGTTAATTTCTCATCTTTACAAAAACACATTACCAGACTCCATTGGTTATTCACAAGTTAGTTACCCTAATTTCTTTCCTTCCCAATCATTATTCTATTCTGGGTCATGGTCAGATAGTGACAATGATGGCGATTTAGATATTTTTCTTAGCGGGACAGTAAACTCAACTTATGAAAGAGCTATATATATAAATAACGAGTCCGACTCTAGCGGATTTACTAAAATCATTCAAAACTACATTGTGGTAAGTAATAATACTTGCTTTATTGACTTAAGTAATGATGGATATCTAGATATTTTCTCATCAGGAACCAAGTATTATAAAAACAATGGTATTAATCAAGTTCCACTTTTTTCTGATATGTCTTTTCCAGCCCAAAGTATATTCTGTAATAGTGGCTTTAATAATTATTCAATTGGAGACTATAATTATGATGGGTTAATTGACATCTCTACATATGTTAAGAAAAACTCTTCAGATAGTTGTACACTAAAAATATATATAAACAATGGAAGTGGAGGTTTTCAGATACAGCAAAATACAGGAATTCCTAATAACACCTCAACAGGGTATTCACAATATAGTTTTGACTATAATAATGATGGAAAAACTGATATACTAATTAGTAAAGGAAATAATTGCATATATAAAAATACTGGGGGACTTAATTTTTCAGAAGATACAATAATTAACAATTTAGAGTACAACTTTAGAATTGCAGGATCAGCCGATTATGATAATGATGGAGATCTAGATCTATTTCTAAACGGAACAATACTAACCTCACCTGGTCATTTCACAAGCCTCTTTCGAAACGACTCCACACTTCCCAACACGCCTCCCACCGCTCCCGTAACCATGTGGACGACTATGGATTCTACAAAGGTAATTTTTCACTGGCGACCCGCTACAGATGCTGAAACACCTCAAGCCACACTTAGCTATAATCTAATGGTGGGCACAACATCCAAGGGTATTGATATTACTTCACCTATGGCTGATACGGTTACAGGTTTTCGCCGTATAGTGGAGTTGGGCAACGCGCAGCTAAATACTTTTTACATCCTCGATAAAAGTAAATTTAATATCGGTGACACCTTGTTTTGGAGTGTACAAACAATTGACAATGGCTTTGGGTATTCGACTTTCTCAAAAGAAGCTGTGACTATTATTTGCAATAAATTAGAAAATGACTCTCTGTCACTTTGCTCCAATATGGACAGTATATTATGGCGTGGAAGTTATTATTCATCACCAGGGACGTTTTACAAATCCTATGGTTCAGGCATATCATGTGATAGCAGTTATAATTTATTTCTAGATACAGGCATCGCTTTTCTTATTACTACCTCTGCTGATATTTGTTCAGGCAGTTCTTATTCCTGGAATGGTAATACCTATTATAATTCAGGGACTTACGATATTCAGCATTATACTTCTCAAGGCTGCGATAGTGTGGAGCGTTTGGTTTTGAATGTTCGACCAGATTTTACTACTCTGCTTACCGAAGATATTTGCATGGGCGACTCTTTGCTTTTTGCAGGTAAACACCTAAATTCCAATGGGGTTTATTGGGATACATTAAACTCTATCTATACTTGTGATAGTTTGCTTGAATTAATACTTACTGTTTTTCCAGCTGATACTTCTGT
>JAOZKO010000036.1 GCA_029935325.1 Bacteroidales bacterium | reverse complement strand
GTTTGGATTTGTTAGCACATTGACATTTAAACTTAGTGAAAATGAAGATTATTCAGATTCAAAAATAATTGCTACTGCTACTGGTATCGAAAAAGGTGATACTGAAGTGATTTTCACAATTAATAACGAAACATTGGATCAGTATATTGAATTATCAACATTCTATTACAGTATATATGGAACTGTTGAAAGTCCAATGCCAGTAAATGTACTAGCTCTAATACTTAAGTCAAAAGTTGGTTTTACTGTTAAGCCACTTAACTAATACCTAATAAATCTCACAAAATTTAAAAAAACCTTTGCTGAATGGCAAAGGTTTTTTTTGTTTTATGGAGTTTTGCTAAATTCTATAGCAAAAAAAAACCTCCGGTTTTTGACGAAGGCTCTTTAAGCAATTAAATAATTAGTGATCTGATATGTTTTTGACTGACAAACATTATACTGATATTGCATGGTGCAATTATTACAAACCGTTTAGGTAATCTTGGGTGAGATTTTAAAAACTTATTAGGAATAATAAATTATGAACATATCAGAGTAATCGGTGCAAATATACATCAACAACATATCTAAGTGAATTGTATATATGCCTAATTGTTATAGGTAAATTACCTGATTTTTTTGGAAGTTTATAATAATACCTTCACAATAAGATTGTCAAAGTATTTTTTATAGTTTTGTGCCTTAATTAAAACTAATATGATGAAAATACTTGCATTACTATTTACGTTTACCTTAGTCCATATAAGTCTAATGGCACAATCTCAACAATCAGATAGTATTCCTTGGCATCACAATAGTTCAAAGGACTCTGATTGGCAAGGCATTAGTCTCAATAGGGCATTGCAATATGTAGAGAAGAAAAATAGAATTGCCAATATAGTTATAGTCGCTGTTATTGATTCGGGCTTGGATACAGCCCATGAAGATATAAGAGATCGGTTGTGGCATAACCCCGGAGAAATACCATATAATAATATTGATGATGACGGAAATGGATATATTGATGATATTTATGGCTGGAATTTTATAGGTGGTTCTGATGGTAGAAATATAGAAGGGGAAACTCTGGAATCAGTAAGATTTTATCGCGAGAATAAAAAGGCATATGCTGGTAAGAGCTCCTCAGAAATACCTAAGGAAAAGAAAGAAGAATATAAGCTTTGGCTAAAAGCAAAGAAAGAAGTGCTAGCCAAAATAAAGAGCTATAATGAGATGATAGAAATTTATAATAATTGGTATAATGCTATTAATAATGCTCAAAATATTCTGTCAGAACCTATTGGGAGTGATAGCTTAAGTATTGAAGATATTAAAAAGTATTCCCCTCAAAATAAAGATGAGAATGCAGCTCGAAATCTTTTGATTTATACTGATAGCATAGGTTTAAGTAAGGATAGAGCTGTAAAAGTAAAGGCGCATTTTGAGAGAGAATTGGAAAAGAAGTATAACTTAAATTATAATCCTAGGCCTGATATTATTGGTGATGATACTGATGATATGAATGACAGTATTTATGGTAATAATGATATTAGCGCCAAAGGTCTAAGTCATGGAACAGGTGTAAGTGGAATAATTGGAGCAATACGCAATAATGGTATTGGAACCCAAGGAATTGTAGATTCTGTACAGATAATGGCAATCAGAGTAGTACCTGGTGGTGACGAGCGAGATAAAGACGTGGCATTGGCAATTCGATATGCAGTAAATAATGGAGCGAAAATTATCAACTGTAGTTTTGGTAAAGACTATAGCAAACACCCAGAGTTTGTTTTAGACGCAATTGATTATGCAATTGCACATGATGTATTAATTATTCATGCCGCCGGAAATAGTGCCGAGAATAATGATAAAGTAAAACACTACCCTACACCTAAGGAATCTCAACGTACACATTGGATTGATGTAGGTGCTTCTGGACAAAAAGATGACCTGAACTTAGCTGCTGATTTTACTAATTATGGACGAAAAACTGTTGATGTTTTTGCCCCAGGAGTAAATATTTATTCCATATCTCCAAAAAACAAATACCATAGCACTAGTGGCACAAGCGATTCTGCTCCCGTGGTAGCTGGTATAGCGGCATTTCTTAAATCCTATTATCCTGAATTAAGCGCAACTCAGCTGCGACAAATTATTATTGAATCAGCCATTGTCTTTAAAAAGACAAAGGTGAAAATGCCAGGCTCAAGTAAAAAAACAACCAAGTTTGGCAAACTAAGCACCAGTGGAGGAGTAGTTAATGTTTATACTGCAGTTATATTAGCTGAGAAGCTTTTGGAGGAGAAATAAAGCTCAGTGTAATAACTTGAGAAATAAGATATAAGATTAAGGTCAAACCCTCTATCTTTGCCCCTCAAATTTACCACTATGCAAAAAGATATAACATTAGTTTTAACACCCAAGGAAGCATCTGATGACAGCTCCATTAGAGCGGCAGTCATAAGGCAACTGAAAGTTTCAGAAGAGGAACTTACTGCTATTCGAATTCTTCGAAAATCAATTGATGCACGCCATCGCCAGGTAAAGTTTAATGTTTATGTAGAGGCATATATCAATGAGCAACCTCAAGAAATTGTTTTTAGCCCTAAATTCCAAAATGTAAGCAATGGAAAAAGAGTAATAATAGTTGGGAGTGGCCCCTCTGGACTTTTTGCCGCATTGCGATTAATTGAACTAGGTTATAAACCTGTGATTTTGGAAAGAGGGAAGCAAGTGAACGACCGAAAATTAGATATTGCCAAGCTTAATCGCGAAAGTATAGTTGATGCTGATAGTAATTATGCCTTTGGCGAAGGTGGTGCAGGAACTTTTTCCGATGGTAAGCTTTATACAAGGTCTAAGAAAAGAGGCAATGTGCGCTATGTATTAGATATGCTTATTTATCATGGTGCTGATGCAAATATTGGCGTAGATGCACATCCTCATATTGGAACTAACAAACTTCCACGCATTATTCAAAAAATCAGAGAGAGTATTTTGGATTGTGGAGGCGAGTTTCATTTTAATCAAAGAGTGGATGACTTTATATTAGAAGGTGGTTGTATCAAAGGAGTAAAAGCTGGCGATAATAGCTTCGAAGGTGATGCCGTAATTTTAGGAACTGGTCATTCGGCCAGAGATATTTACGAGCTAATGGACAGGAAAAGTATTTTAATGGAGGCTAAAGCATTTGCAATGGGCGTACGAATTGAGCACCCTCAACAGCATATCGACAGCATTCAATATCATTGCGATATACGTGATGAACATCTGCCAGCTGCTTCCTATAATTTAGTTGCCCAAGTGGAAAATAGAGGAGTATATTCTTTCTGTATGTGTCCCGGTGGTTTTATTGTACCTGCTACTACTGCCGCTAACGAGACAGTAGTAAATGGGATGTCGCCTTCATTACGGAATTCTAAATTTGCCAATTCAGGAATGGTAGTACAAATCAATACCAATGATTTGAGCCAATACAAAGAGCATGGTGTTTTGGCTGGTTTGAAATTTCAGCAGAATGTAGAGCGAATGACCTTTAATAATGGTGGAAATGGACAAATTGCTCCAGCACAGCGGATGTCTGATTTTGTAAGAGGAAAAGTTTCCCATGATTTACCAGAAACCTCATATCATCCAGGAATTATTTCCTCGCCAATGCATATGTGGTTGCCAGAGCATATTGGACCAAGGCTACAACAGGGTTTTAAAGCATTCGACAAAAAGATGTACGGCTATCTAACCAACGAAGCAGTAATTCTAGCAATTGAATCACGAACATCATCGCCAATTCGCATTCCAAGAGACAAGATAAGCATGGAACATCCACAAATAAGTCGATTATTTCCTGCTGGCGAGGGGGCCGGTTATGCCGGAGGAATCGTTTCTGCAGCTGTTGATGGACTTCGAATCGCAGAATCTATAGCACAAAACAAATAGTCATTAATGGATATATAACGCTATCATACTGCTTTTTATGATACTTATTAAGCCTGAATAATCCTTTTTAAAAATATTCAAATTGTAAAAAATATTTAATTGTAAAATTTTCTCTTGCTTTTTCAAAAAAAAGTGTACTTTTGCAACCCCTTTTGAGGGAGTTTGACCCATTGTGTAAAGGTAGCACTACAGTTTTTGGTACTGTCAGTCAAGGTTCGAATCCTTGTGGGTCAACTAGGGTAAGTCCGAAAACCTTATCCTGATACCGTTTTTCGGTTTCAAATAGAAGGAGATTTGAAAATTGAGGGGACTTTAGTCCCCTCTTTTTTATATTGAAATTTAGTCTAATGATAAATAAAGAGCTTGTAACTAAGTTAGTTGAAGAACGGATTGCCAATACAGACCTATTTTGGGTTAGTATCGATATTCGCGCTAATAACTTAATAAGGATAGTGCTTGATGGTGACCAAGGTGTTAGTATTAACCAATGTATATCCGTAAGTCGTAATGTGGAGCATAATTTGGATAGAGAAATTGAGGATTTCAGTCTTGAAGTTACCTCTTTTGGATTAAGCCTAGCATTCGTATTGGAACGTCAGTATCTTAAGTATATTAATAAGATGGTAGAAGTTCTCAGAATTGACGACAAAAAAGTCGTAGGGAAATTACTTTCATATTCTCCTGAAGCTTTGGAGCTTGAATTAGAATTAAGTAAGAAACAGATTAAGGCTGGAGTCGAAGCGAAACTACGCATAGAATTCAGTGATATTAAAGAAGTAAAATCAGTAATAAGTTTTAAATAATTTACTAAAATGAATAGTTTAAATTTAGTTGAATCATTTGCAGAATTTAAAGAGTTTAAAAATATTAACCGCCCAACGATGATGCGTATCTTGGAGGAGGTTTTTAGAAATACTCTTTTAAAGAAATTCGATACCGACGAGAATTTTGATGTAATTGTTAATGTTGATAAAGGTGACTTGGAAATTTGGCACTTCAGAGAAGTAGTGGAAGATGGAAAAGTAGAAGAGCCTTATCGTGAGATTTCTTTGTCTGAAGCAATTAAAATAGAGCCGGATTTTGAAGTAGGCGAGGAAGTTTCTGAAGAAATCAAATTAAGTGATTTTGGAAGACGTGAAGTTCTTACTATTCGTCAGAATCTTGCAGCAAAAATTCAAGAGTACGAACGCGATAATGAGTTTAAAAAATATAAAGACCGCATTGGTGATGTAATTACTGGTGAGGTTTATCAAATATGGAAGAAAGAAATTCTTGTTTTGGATGATGAAGATATCGAGCTTATACTTCCTAAATCAGAACAAATTCCTTCTGATTTCTTTAGAAAAGGTGATACTGTTAGAGCAACTGTTCTTAAAGTAGAAATGAGAAATAATAATCCTGTTATTATCCTTTCTCGAACCTCTCCAATATTCCTTGAGCGATTGTTCGAAGCAGAAGTTCCTGAGGTTTATGACGGGTTAATTACAATTAAGAATATTGTTCGTGAACCAGGCGAACGTGCCAAAGTATCAGTAGAATCTTATGACGACCGCATTGATCCAGTAGGAGCATGTGTAGGAATGAAAGGTTCTCGTATTCATGGTATCGTTCGCGAATTGAGAAATGAGAATATTGATGTTATCAATTATACAACTAATGTTAATCTATATATCCAAAGGTCTTTAAGCCCAGCTAAAATCTCCAGTATTGTAGTACACGAGGAAGAGAAAAAAGCTGACGTTTTCTTAAAACCTGATCAGGTATCTTTAGCAATTGGCAGAGGTGGTCATAATATCAAACTAGCAGGCAAACTTACGGGCTATGAGATTGATGTATATCGTGATACTGATGAAGACATGGATGATGTTGACTTACAAGAGTTTTCAGATGAAATTGAACCATGGGTTATTGATGAACTAAAAACCATAGGTTGTGATACAGCTAAAAGTGTATTGGAATTAGATTTTGAAGAATTAACAAAGCGTACTGATTTGGAAGAAGAGACTATTAATAGTCTTCTATCAGTTCTTAAGTCAGAATTTGAATAAACGATTATTTTCTTTTAGATTTCATTGAACAAGAAAAATTTATTTTAATTACCATATATGGCAGCAAAAGGTAAAATACAACGATTAAGAAAAGTGGCTGGGGAATTCAACCTAGGGACAGCTACTATTATTGAATTTCTTGAGCAAAAGGGTTTTGAAGTAGAAAGCAACCCAAATGCTAAGATTACTCCTGATATGTATGAAATGTTGGAACAGGGTTTCAAGTCCGACAAATCTGTAAAGGAGCAAAAAGAGAAGCTTGCTGAAGAATATCGTGACCGCAAGGTAAAAAGAAAAGAGCCAGTAGTTGAGCCCAAAGCTCCAGCTATTGAAGAAAAGGCCCCTAAAAAGGTAGAGGAAGTAAAGCCTGAAGTAATAAAGGCGGAAGCTCCTAAACCTAAGGTTGTGGACAAAATTGACTTAGAAAAAGTCAGTAAAAAGCCTGCAAAAAAGAAAGCGGAAAAAGCTGTTGTGGCAGAAGTACCAAAGGTTGAAGAAACTCCTAAACCTACTGAAGCTCCTATGCCCGTTGAAGCCCCTAAGACTCCTAAAACTTCTGAAGCCCCTAAAAAAGTTGAAAAGTCTGAAAAAATTGAGGAAGCTCCAAAAGCTAAAGTTATTGAAAAAGAAGTTCAAAAAGTTGAGCCTAAAAAAGAAGAGACTCCTGTAATTGAAGATTCCGCTACGGAAGAAGAAGCAAAAGGACCAAAGGTTGTTGGTAAGGTAGATTTGAAAAATATAAATCAAAAAACCAGACCCGCAAAGAAGACCCGCAAGCAACGAAAGGAAGAAGAAGCTGCCAAAAAGAAAACTTCCTCTAGCGCTGTAGATAGTCCAAAGAAAGAAGACTCTGCTGCTCCTGTTGCTCAGGAAAAGCCGAAACAAGAAACTCCTGCCACTGAATCCACTGATAAAAGTAAGGATTCTGATAATCCTAATTTTATTAAAACTAAAATTGAACAATTATCAGGGCCTAGAGTTGTAGGAAAAATAGAGCTGCCTAAAAAGCCTGAGAAGAAAAAGAAGGTTCCTGTAGGTTCGTCAGCTAACAACCCACAAAAGAAAAATAAGGACAATAACCGCAAACGCAGAAAAAGAATCAAAACAGATAAACCTGCTACAGCTGTTGGTCAAAATACGAAGAAGCCAGCAGATAGGTTTAAGAAACGTCCAAAGAAAAAGAGAGAGCCGAAACCAGAATTATCTGCGGAGGATATTTCTAAACAAATTAAGGAAACTTTGGCTCGCCTTAGCAATAATACAAAAAGTAAAGGAGCCAAATACCGCCGTCAGAAAAGAGATGCGGTATCTCAAACTATACAAAAAGAAGCTGAAGAAGTAATAGCAAGTAAATCAACTATTAAGTTACTGAATTTGTTAGTGCTAGCGAACTTGCTACAATGATGAATGTTTCTGTAACAGATATTATTAAAGCATGTATGTCATTAGGTTTATTTGTTTCTATAAACCAGCGTCTTGATGCTGAAACAATAAATATTGTAGCTGAAGAATTTGGTTTCACAGTAGAATATATTGGTGCTAAAGAAATTGAGGAGGCTATTCAAATTATTGAAGACAAAGAGGAAGACTTGAAATCAAGAAATCCTATTGTTACAATAATGGGTCACGTTGACCATGGTAAGACTTCCCTACTCGACTTTATTAGAAAGACAAATGTTATTGCTGGTGAAGCTGGAGGAATTACTCAGCATATTGGAGCCTATGAGGTTCAATTAGAGGGTGGTGATAATATTACTTTCCTTGATACACCTGGCCACGAAGCCTTTACTGCGATGCGTGCTAGGGGTTCTAAAATTACTGATATTGCAATTATTGTGGTAGCAGCTGATGATGCTATAATGCCTCAAACAAAAGAAGCTATAACGCACGCTCAAGCTGCTGATGTACCAATTATATTTGCTATTAATAAGATTGATAAGCCAAATGCTAATCCTGAAAAGATTAAAGAGGAATTAGCAACAATGAACTTATTGGTTGAAGATTGGGGGGGTAAATTCCAGTCCATGGACATCTCAGCCAAAAATGGTACTGGTGTTGATGGATTAATGGAGAAAATTATATTGGAGGCAGAAATGCTTGAACTAAAAGCCAATCCTGATAGATTAGCAATAGGAACAGTATTGGAGGCTTCATTGGATAAAGGAAAAGGATATGTTTCTAAAATCCTTGTTCAAAATGGAACTCTTAATATAGGTGATGTTATTCTTGCAGGAACTACCTATGGCAAAGTAAGAGCTTTATATAATGAGCGTAACAAAAGTGTTCAGTCTGCAGGTCCTGCAACTCCTGTTCTTCTTTTAGGACTAAATAGTGCTCCAGCCGCTGGAGATGCTTTTAATGTAATGAAAGATGAGAAAGAAGCCAGAACTATTGCTGTTAAACGTGAACAACTTCAACGTGAGCAGGGTGTTAGAACTCAAAAGCATATTACCCTCGACGAGATTGGAAGACGATTAGCTGTTGGTGGTTTCAAAGAGCTTAATATTATAATCAAAGGTGATGTTGATGGTTCTGTAGAAGCATTATCAGATTCATTGATTAAGCTAAGTACTGAAGAAATCCAAGTTAATATTGTGCAGAAATCTGTTGGACAGGTTAATGAAGCTGATATTATGTTAGCAAGTGCTTCCGATGCAATTATCGTAGCCTTCCAGGTTCGTCCTTCGGTTGCTGCTCGTCAGTTGGCCGAAAAGGAAGAAATAGATATACGTACATATTCTATTATTTATAACGTAATAGATGAAATAAAGGCTGCTATGGAAGGTCTTCTTTCTCCTGATGTGGTTGAAGAGATTGTTTGTAGCGTTGAAGTACGTGATGTATTTAAAATTACTAAAGTAGGAACAGTAGCAGGTTGTTATGTTCTTGATGGTAAAATACATAGAAATACTAAGATAAGAATTATTAGAGATGGTATTGTAACTTATACTGGAGCATTAGGGTCCTTGAAACGATTCAAAGATGATGCGAAAGAAGTTGCTAAAGGATTCGAATGTGGGTTGAATATTGATAACTTTAATGATATTAAGGTTGGAGATATTATTGAAGGTTATGAAGAGAAAGAGGTGAAGAGAACCCTTTAATTTGAAACTTATCGTCTATTAGAATTTAAAATATAATTTAACTTTATAATTATGAAGAATAATTATTGCGTTATTATGGCTGGTGGTATTGGGGCCCGTTTTTGGCCAATGAGTACATCCGCCCAACCAAAACAATTTATTGATATTTTAGGTAGTGGTGAAACCTTAATTCAACAAACCTATAATAGGTTTCTAAAGATTTGCCCACCAGAAAATATCTATGTGGTAACAAGCGAGGAATATCGCGCTTTGGTGCAAGAGCAACTACCAAACCTTACAGATAATCAGATTATTGGAGAGCCCTCACGTAGAAATACAGCTCCTTGTGTTGCTTATGCAAATTACAAAATCCTAAATCAGAATCCTGATGCTAGAATTGTAGTAGCACCTTCCGATCATATTATTTTAAAAGAAGATGTATTTGTTGACGTTGTTAGTAATGCACTAGGGGCAGTTGCCGAAAATGATTGGTTGCTAACAATTGGTATAAAACCCAATAGACCTGATACTGGCTATGGTTATATACAATATAGTGATGACAAAAATGTACATCCTATAAAAGATATTCTTAAAGTTAAAACATTTACTGAAAAGCCAAATTTGGAGCTAGCAAAAGACTTTCTTGAAAGTGGAGATTTTCTTTGGAATGCAGGTATCTTTATTTGGAGTTTGAAAAGTATTCAGAAAGCATTTGACCAATATTTACCCGAAGTGGATGCATTATTCAAGGAAGGTATTGGCAAATATGACACCCCTGAAGAGCATGAGTTTATTCAAAAAACATATAGTATTTGTAAAAATATTTCTATTGACTATGGTGTGATGGAAAAAGCTAAGAACGTATATGTTTATGCAGCTGATTTAGGCTGGTCCGATTTGGGAACATGGGGTTCTTTATTTGATGTCAATGACAAAAATGAAGATAATAACTCCATAGTTGGCCGCAATGTAATGACTTATGATACAAAGAATTGCATTATCAATGCTCCTGAAAATAAATTGGTAGTAATACAAGGAATGGAAGATTATATTATTGCTACTAAAGGAGATGCTTTACTTATTTGTAAAAAAGAAGAAGAGCAAATGATTCGAAATATAGTCAATGATATTAAGGCGGAAAAGGGAGAACAATATACTTAATCTTATAAGTATCTTAACAAACTGAACACAATTAACATATAAAGCATAACACAATAAATATTTACATTTTATGAAAAAATCATTAAAATTATTTTTGATGGCCATTTTAACTCTTTCTTTTATAGGAAGCAGTTATCAGAGTGCCAAAGCTGATGAAGGAATGTGGTTACCTTTCCTTGTTAAGCGACTAAATTATACAGATATGCAGAAGCAAGGTCTGAAATTAACTGCTGAAGAAATTTACAGCGTTAATAATTCAAGCTTAAAGGATGCTATCGTTCAATTTGGAAATGGATGTACCGGAGAGATTATCTCTAATGAAGGTCTAATCCTAACAAACCACCACTGTGGATTTGGAAAAATTCAAGAGCACTCAACTGTTGAGCATAACTATTTGGCAGATGGCTTTTGGGCTTATAATAAAAGTGAAGAACTTCCTAACCCAGGTTTCTTTGTTAAGTTTCTAGTTCGTATTGATGATGTTACAGCAAAAGTTTTAGTTGATGTAACTGATGATATGACAGAAGAAAAAAGAGCTGAGGTTATTAAAGATGCAAGCAGAATTCTTAAGGATGAAGCATCCGAAGATGGCAAATACGATATCGTTGTTAAGTCATTCTTCAATGGTAATGAGTATTATCTTTTTGTAATGCAAACCTATAATGATGTTCGCCTTGTGGGAGCACCTCCTTCATCAGTAGGAAAATATGGTGGCGATACCGATAACTGGATGTGGCCACGTCATACTGGTGATTTTTCTATTTTCAGAGTTTATACTGCTCCTGATGGAAGCCCTGCTGATTATTCAGTAGATAATGTACCGATGACTCCTAAGCACCACCTTCCAATTTCTCTGGAAGGAGTTAAGAATGGTGATTTTGCTATGATTCTTGGTTACCCAGGAGGAACAGATCGCTATATGACTTCTTATGGAATTCAGCATAATCTTGATTTGGTTTACCCAACAAGAATTAAAATTCGCCGTGCTAAATTAGATATTTATGGTGAGGATATGGCTGCTGATGCTAAAGTGAAAATTCAATATGCATCAAAATATGCTAGAGTTGCTAATTATTGGAAAAACTTTATGGGAATGAGTGAAGCTCTTGTAGCTCTTAAAGTTCCTGAGCAAAAGAAAGCTACAGAAGATAAGCTTACAAAATGGATTAATGCTGATAAATCACGAGTACAGAAATATGGTAAAGCATTAAGCGATATTGAAAATGCATATAAAATAATTGATGAATACACTACTAGTCGTTACTATTTTATAGAAGCTGTATATTCAGGACCTGAGGCTATTAAGCTTTCAATGAGCTATAAAGGATTGCTAAAAGAACTAGAAGCTGAAAATCCAGATCAAGATAAAATCAAGAAAATGATTACTCGCCTACAGAAAGGTTCTAAGGGTTTTTATAAAGATTATAATATGCCTACCGATAGAAAAATCTGGGCTAAGATGATGGAAATGTACCATCAGGATGTAGCTATAGATCAACAACCAGATTATTTAATTTCTGCTGCTAAAAAGGCTAAAGGAGATTATATGAAATGGGCAACTAAGGTTTATGATAAAAGTATATTTACTTCTCAGGAGAGATTAGATGCTTTCCTAGCAGACCCAAGTGCAAAGGTGCTTTCAAAAGATCCTGTTTATGTTGCTATGAATGCATTCTACGATTCTTTCTTAGAATTACAAGGAAAAGCAGGAGAATCAGGCAAGTCATTGGCTCGCGGTAATAGATTGTTTATCGACGCTTTGCGTAAAATGGAAACAGACAAGAAATTCTATCCAGATGCTAACTTCACCATGCGATTAACATATGGTACAGTTAAGGATTATTATCCTCAAGATGCTGTTCACTTTAAGTATTATACTACTTTGGCAGGAGTAATGGAAAAAGAAGATCCTACTAATCCTGAGTTTGTGGTTGCACCAAAACTTAAAGACATTTTTAATGATAAAAACTACGGCCCATATGGCGAAGGCGAAACTATGAAAGTATGTTTCTTAACCGATAACGATATTACTGGTGGTAATAGCGGAAGCCCTGTAATTAATGGCAAAGGAGAGCTTATTGGATTAGCTTTTGATGGTAACTGGGAAGCTATGAGTGGTGATATCGCTTTTGAGCCTAAATTACAACGTACTATTAATGTTGATATACGCTATGTATTATTAATTATTGATAAATATGCTGGAGCACAGAATCTAATTGATGAGCTTACACTAGTTAATCGTCAGGTTAAATAAGTTAATTCAATACTTTAAGAAAAAGCCCAAGAGTGTTCCTCTTGGGCTTTTTTTTTGTCTGGTTTTTTTGGGGAAGGCTTCGCTTGATGAGAGTCATACGATGACTTTGAGTCATCGTATGACTTGGTTTGGAACTTAAAGCTCGAATAACTTAAAGACTCGGCGCGTCTTAAAGACACACTGAGTGTGCTCTTCCAATCAAATCAACGAATCAACAATTTAAACAACTATACCCAAACCAAAAGCCCACCAAACTCGGTAATTTTACCACTATCTGTTAGCCATCTGATTACCTTTATAAGTCGATCTTCATCCAAGCCTTTTACTTTCGACATTAGCATATCCATGCTCATATTCTGCTCCATTAGCAATGGTTTGATAATCTCGACAACTCCATCAAATTCGTGCTGACTCAATGAAATTTTATTTCTAGAAAGGCAAACATCGCACTGACCACAGCGTCGAGTTTCTTCTTGTCCAAAATAGCTTAAAAGAATTTCACTACGGCACTTAGTAGTTGTGCTAACATATTCGGTAACTGCACGCAAGCGCTTAAGAGCAGTGGTTTTTAGAGCCTTGTAATTCTCTTCTTTTATTATTATTTCTTTTAGATGCAATCTGCCACCAGTAAAGGATAAATGAGGCTTGGTGCTTTTAGGAATATATGTAACTACCTGACTTCGATGAAGTAATTTCAAGGTATTCTCAATAATTAATGTGGAAGTATTAAGCCTTTTTGCCAAAGTAAACTCATCAATTGAAGAGAAATCTGTAAACAAACCACTATAAGACCTTATCATCACATCAATAAAATCACCAATCTTAGGATTGCGAACCTGATGTCGATATAAAGTCTCCCTATTAACATTAATAATAAGTTTTGAAGGTCGGCTAATAGCCTCTGTTAGAAATAAGTAGCCTTCCTTTTCAAGGAATTTAATGGAGTTATATGTAAGCAAAGGATTGAGATTGTACATTTGAATAAAGTCTGATAGAACAAACTCATTATACACATCGCTACCACTACCTACTGCTAGCTGAAAATAATTTCCAAGGGCATTATATACATTCTTTATATATGAGATTTCAGGGAATTTCATTTCATAATTCCTATTCAAATCCAATAAATCTCCTTTATGATATAGTAAAATTGATAATGAATTTTGCCCATCACGACCAGCTCTTCCTGCTTCTTGAAAGTATGCTTCAAGACTATCGGGCACATCCATATGCACTACCAATCTTACATCAGGCTTATCAATGCCCATACCAAATGCATTGGTAGAAATCATAATACGAACCCGATTATTAATCCAATCGTTTTGTTTGCGGTCTCGCTCCTGAGTGCTTAGCCCGGCATGATAAAAATGGCAGGAAATATTATTCTCGATAAGATAAGTTGCAATTTCTTTTGTCTTCCGCCTATTGCGAACATATATAATTGCTGTTCCAGGGTTTTCTTCTACCAACTGTAGCAATCGCTTGTTTTTATCTTCCCTAAACTCAACCATATATGCCAGATTGGTCCTCTCAAAACTCATCTGAAAAAGATTATCTTTAGGGAATAATAGTCGCTTCTGAATATCTTTTACCACTTGTGGGGTAGCAGTTGCTGTTAATGCCAGAACTGGAACCGAAGGAATTAGCTCACGAATATCAGCAATCCGCAAATATGAAGGGCGAAAATCGTAACCCCACTGCGAAATGCAATGTGCCTCATCAACGGCTAATAAGCTTACATTCATTTTCTTAAGGCGTGCCTGAAAAAGCTCAGTTTCAATTCGCTCTGGTGAAACATATAGAAATTTAACATTGTTATATGCACAATTATCAAGGGCGATATCGATTTCCCGTGGATGCATTCCTGAGTATATTGCAATAGCTTTGATCCCGCGTTTCTCCAATTGCTGAACCTGATCTTTCATAAGAGCAATCAGTGGAGTAATTACAATGCAAATCCCTTCAAATTTTAAGCTGGGCACTTGAAAGCAAATACTTTTACCACCACCAGTTGGCATTAAGGCAAGTGTATCTTTTCCTTGCATTACAGAATCAATAATATCTTCCTGTAATGGTCGGAAGCTAGAATAGCCCCAATATTTTATAAGAATTTGCTGTATAGTCATTGGAGTAAAGATACAGCTTTTTTTGCTTGCTTTTTGATAGATTTTAAAATTCCCTTACGATAGTTAATTTATAAGTATTATCTTTCCGCTCTGAAAATTT
>JAOZKO010000238.1 GCA_029935325.1 Bacteroidales bacterium | reverse complement strand
ATGAGAGACGGAACTACAAACAGCAATGATACATTAAAATTAATGTTACAAACAAAGAACCAAATACTGGATGATATCTATGAGTCATACGGTGAGATTAATGAAAGCCAAGAAGAAAGATTGACAGACCTTGATATTAAAATACCAGAGAAAGTAGATGGGTGGGCTTGGACTCTAATGAAGAATGGAGGAATTGATAAAGAGATTGAATTGCTCAAAGAAAAGAAAATATCTATTGAAGAAATGATTAATAGATTGCAAACTGGTAAGGAGAAACGAAAAGTTTCAGTTAACGAGATACTCAGACTTAGTGGCACAGAGAGAATAGACGGTAACGACTATTGGCTAAAGCGAACCGTTAGTAAATCATCCAGAGTAATAATAAGCAAAGTAGAAAACGAGTACAAAACTTATCAACTTCCAAAAATATCAAATACTGAGTATCAAATAATAATTGATATACTTGAATACTTAATTCAAACAGAAGCTGGTGAAATATCAAATGAAGAAATGAATCTATCGATTAGTATTCTTGCAAAATTCAAAGATGATAAACTAGAAACTTGTGGAGTAAAAGATTTACCAAATAGCCACCAAGCTATTGAAACTCAAACTTCACCAACCATTCGTATATATAAACGAACTCATAATTAAACACAACTCAGCTACTCATGCATAATCCTTTTAGTTGCCACTAGCAATCGAATTAATTTGACACTACCATAATTATTTCGTACATATTTTTTATAATCATAAGATTAATTCCGCCTTGAGAGGAACGTTCTGTATTGCTGTGTTGAACTTTCTCTCCAGCATATCTATTGTGCTTCTTTCAAGGTAATACTGGATTCGCTTTTGGGTGAGGAGTGCTGTATGTATTAGCATCAAATGTGGATCTGGATTTAAGATATTATTATAAGTACGATAATGAAATTGATAATACTCATCATTTGTTAGTTGGAATTGTTTTCTAAATATACTTAGGAATTAAAATGATCAAAAAACAATCGTTGACATTTTTTGTTTTGTTTTCACTTTTAACCTCGGTTATTTTTTCCCAGCATAGAGAAAAAATTCAGCAAATTGAGGATTTCAATAAAGGGGCAAGGAATGAATATTTAGACGTAGGTCCTTCATCCGAAAATAGTTCCACACTCTTTTCCCTAGACGGAACTACAAAAACAATAGAAGAAGACCAAAGTGAACAATTAGAAGTGATAATTGAGTTTAATGAAGAGCCATATTTCATTAAGAGAACTAAAAATAAAAATATTGATGAGAGCTTTTATACTTCACGGTTTTCACAACTCCAAGATAATTTAATCGAACTGAACAACATGCAGCTTGGGAAAATATCAAGTAGTGATATTGGAGAAATAAGAATTAAGAAAAAATTCCACAAGCTTTATTTTGGGGCAAGTGCTACTGTTCCTCGAGGTATGCTAACAACACTAAGCAATCTTAGTTATGTAAGAAAGATACATCTTAGTAGGAAATTTGAGTGTACTTTGGAAAATAGTAAATCAATTATTAAAGTAGATTCTGTTTGGAATCAATTTGGAGTGTATGGGGATAGTGTTCTGATAGCAATTCTTGATACTGGAATTGATTATCTGCATCCAGATTTAGGAGGAGGATATGGACCAGGCTATAAAGTAATCGGTGGTTACAATTTCTATGGAGACAATCCAAATTTTTTAGACGATCATGGCCATGGGACCCATGTAGCTGGTATTGTTGCAGCTGATGGGGACTCGATAAAAGGCGTTGCACCTAAATCAAATCTTTTAGCTGTAAAAGTTTTGGGCGAAGATGGTGGGGCTTTTACTGATGATATAATTGCCGGGATAGAATATTGTGCAGATCCAAATGGAGATGGCAATACTGATGACATGGTTGATATCATGAATTTAAGTTTAGGAACTTTCAATGGATATCCAGAAGATCCAGCCTCACAAGCAATCAATAATGCATCTTTACTTGGGATTACGGCTTGTGTTGCTGCTGGCAATGAGGAATATTTTTTTACTATTAGATCACCGGGAACTGCAGAAACCGCAATCACTGTTGGAGCAACAAATGATGCAGATGAATTGGCTTACTTCAGTTCCAAGGGTCCAACAAAAGGGCATTATTCGATTAAGCCAGATGTTTTAGCTCCGGGAGTTGATATTAATTCACTAAAACTTGGTGGAGGATATGTGGGAAAAAGTGGAACTTCAATGGCTACTCCACATGTAACCGGAGTTTGTGCATTATTAAAATCAATACATCCAGAATGGGGTCCGCAAGAACTAAAGTCTGCTCTAATGTCAACAGCTGTCGACATAGGAGAAGAAGTAATGGCGCAAGGTGCTGGAAGAATAGATGCACTCGAAGCCGCAAATGTAACAACAATATTTTCTCCGGCTCATCTCAGCTTCGGGATGGATAATACCGAGGAGCAAGAGTGGGCAGCGAAAGATACTTTATGGATCACCAATCATTTACCTAGTTCCCAGACTTATTCATTTGAGCAAGAATATGTTCATTCTGGGATTAATGTTGTATTTCATCCAGAAACTATTTCAATTGCTGGAAGCTCTAAGCAAATGGTTGAAGTTGAGTTAATGGTTGATAATCAGATTGTCCCATACCCAGAGAGAGACTCATATAGTTACGGTGGTAACATAAGTGTGATTGGAGAGAGGAAATATAGTATACCATTTGGATTTGTAAAGGCACCTATGCTTATTATCACATCTGACGTACCTCAACCTTTAATAAAGCTATTCGGACCCAGCTATAATGGTAATGTTCGATTCCAAAATGATCTTTATGAAACGGAAATAGTATTACCAGCTGACACCTATGATATCCTTACTTGGGAAGCTAATTATTATTTTGATAACCAAAGAGTTCTTGTTAAAGAGAATTTAGAGATAAATGGATTCCATAGGGTTTCGTTAGACTTTGAAAAAGCTAAGAATATAATAGTATTTGAAGGTGTTGACGTAAATGGTAATACGTTCGAGGAGTCGGCCAAGGAGTGTTTTGTGTTTGTCCCTAGGATCTCTAATCTCCTTGCCCTCCAGATAACTTTCAGTGCTGATACCATATTCTTTGGAGACATTTCGGATAGATACCAAGTTTCTCTGTCTGAGTTTTCATTAGGAAAATCCGGGAATCAAGCATTTAATGTCCATCATGATGTAGCAAAAGGAATCTCTCAAAGCAAAATCCTAATCAACGATCCAACCACATTTGTAAGTAGGGAGTTTGAACTTAATATCCCAGATGAGCAAGGTTTTGCCACTATTTCTCACAATGGAATAATAAAGGAATTTATTGAATTTCCAACCCAAAAGTCCACAAGATTTAGATTGGGAATAGATAATTATCAATGTACCGGCGAATTATTTATTTCGGAGTTTACAAATGAGCTGTATTCCCCAGCAGTGTCAATGTTTACATTTACAGATAATGTGGCCCATTATTCAACACAGCCATTTTTAATATGGGAGGGTGACATTTATTCCTATAGGAATGAAGAGCCCGGAAAAGATATTCTGTTAATTGATGAAAGCTCTCCGATTGTGTTGGGGAAAAACCCTATCTTTTCAAATACATTATTCATCTATAACGATAACTATTTTGGAGAAAATGTTCTTCTTGGAATAATAAGTCTTTACGGAGCAAGTGATGAAGAAAGTTTTATGACAGATTATCAATCGGAGCTTAATTTATTTGACAAAAATCATAAGCTCGTTTGGAGTAACACAAGCAGACAATATCTGTTCGTAAATATCCCCGAAGAATACTACTCCCTTGAGTATAATGTCAGTAATAATAATGTTTGTGGGCTAAATGGTACATTAAAATTAGAAGCTGATTTTGATCTTTCAAGTGCAGACGGAACCCCGCCAACAATCACATCATTTAAATATCTTGATCAAGATAGAAGGATCAAGGATCATTTTGATAATGATGATTCAATCAATGTATATTTTTCCATCGGTGATTTTGAGTATATTTTTACTGGCGACATTATTAGAGGAAACTACTTGCCGCTTGATACATCAAAGACCAAATTTTTAACCAAAATAAATGGAACCCCTGAATGGGATACAGCCTCAGTTTCTGTAGTTCACGAAGATGATCAATCTGGAGTGTTATACCGCTCTGAACTTACTAATTATGCTGATCTAGATTCTGCTTCGATTGATCTAAAGCTTCAATTCCAAGATCAAATAGGAAACACTACCCAATGGACAATGATCCCAGCGTTTACTGTTGGCAAAATGCCGGTAATTGTTAAAGTTGAAGAAATAATTGTTGAGAATGTAATTACTCCGGCTGTATACAGTTTGTCCCAAAACTATCCCAATCCATTCAATCCAAGTACCACACTAAAATATAGTATTCCAGAAAACAGTAAAGTAAAAGTAGAGATATTCAACATGCTTGGTCAGAGAGTTGATGTGTTAGTTAATGAAATAAATACTGCTGGACATCATGAAGTCTCTTGGGATGCGTCTAATCTACCAAGTGGTATTTATATGTACAGATTATCAGCAATCTCATTGGAGACTAGAAAAGAATTTCAAAGTGTTAAGAAGATGGTTCTAATAAAATAGTATCACATGATATTTTAGGAACCGATTAAATACAAAATTAATTCAAATATTGTATATTATTATATAACTAATTTTAATTAAATCTATTAGCAAAACACTATACAAATTTTAGAACTAGGTATTTTGATTTGATAAAAAGTTTGGAAATGATTAGAAAACAAAACATTCGGATGGTGAAATTGGTAGA
>JAOZKO010000237.1 GCA_029935325.1 Bacteroidales bacterium | reverse complement strand
AAAACTCGCTGTTTTACAGTGCTTAGTCAGAAATCGTCAAGTTCGAGGCTTGCGATCCCGATGGCTATCGGGAGAATAACAATAAGTTTACTTTTGTAAATGTTTGTTTTCAGCACAAGCGTAACAGCCTGCCCCGACCATTCGGGGAAGAAATTGGCGTTTTCTGGCAAGCACTAATTAAATTCCAACTTTGTTTGAATAGCCCTAACCTCCTTGCGCAGTTCCTCAATACTCACTAGGAGTTCGTCCTTGGGTTGATTTGCCTTTGGCATTTCTCCGCTAATAAAATTCACAAAGCTCCAAACTTCCCTAACTTGGTTTGCTGGAATTTCGTAAGGAGCATAAAGTGGATTTAAGGAAACTAGCCTTAGGATTCCTTCTTCATGAATTCTATTTTCCACTAGTTTAAAAACAATGCCATCATCCATTGTCAGGATAATATATGGCTTACCGGTCTTTATATTATTCCAATTTTGGATATACTCACCAGTAATATACGCTCCATCAGGAATTGGGAGCATTGAATCTCCGCTAATCTGAAAGCTACGATACTTTTTCTCTTTGCTCAAAAAAGGCAAACGAAATGTCGGTAAGACTTTAATATATTCAGGATCAGAGAATCCACTTGTATATCCTGCTTTAGCTTTTTCTGGTACAAGTTCAATATTCTCCTCATTATCAGTACCTATTGTTGATGCTAATACTCTAAGTTTTGACCCCTTGAAAAACACATCATATCCACGCTCCAATTGCGACAATTGACTTTCGGGTAAGCTTGATAGCTCAACTTTTATCAAGGTATCGATGGCTACATTAAAATAATCGGAAAAGGCAGTAAGCACCTCCACGCTGGGCTTTGCAACTTCGTTTTCGTAACCACTAAGTGTGGAGCGAATCATATTAAGAGCATGAGCTACATCATCTTGCGTGCGGCCTTTGCGCTTGCGTAATAGTTTGATATTATTGCTAAAATTGTTCATGGCTTTCGATGGCTTGATTAGAGCCCACAAAGGTAATGCTTTTTTGATTGGATATCAATCTTTATTTTGTTTATATTATAATCATAAAATAAGCAGTAGTACCTATTTGGACTCAAAATACCTATCAAAACAAATAAGAAACACCCAATCCATAGAATAATTTTGGGCGATAGACTCTAGCTGCTTCGGGTCTTGCATACCATGAAGCACTAATTGATGTACCATACTTAAGGAGTAAGATTTCCTTTGGATAATATATTATTTCTGTAAATAATTTCACTCTTGAATTGAAGTATAAATCCATGCCTAGTACAAAAGAATAATCTGAAGCTCCAAAATTGAAATAATTATCTGACCAAGGACTTGTGTAATATTTTTGGTAAATTTGATAATTCAAATAAACATTGTTTTCTTTATCATAAAATCGAGTTTTATAACTATTAGATCCTTTACTATAACCAAATCTTGAATAATTGAAACCACTATAAACAGAAATCAGCTTAATGTTATTTAATCTAGCAATATGATACTTAAATAATAGCGAAAAATTAATACTCTCAAACTTATTAAAATAACGATTGTCTTTTGGGTCAAATAAGTTAATATGATTAGAATCAGAATATCCATATTCTACGAGAAATGGCATATATCTATATGAAAAACCCAAGGCAGCTGTAAGTTTATTGTTGATATTAAAATTTCGTCGAATACCAATTTCAAACTGAGGTAAGTCATATACTCTATTAGTAAAACTTGGTGAATAATGACTATAATCAATCTTATATTGGCTATATTGCATTTTAAAACTAAGTTCCCACTTTCTAGGTAATAATAAAGTATCGTTTTGAGCCTTGGTAGAAAGGCTCAAAACGAATAGAATTAGTATTATTAATAACTTGGGTTTCATATTATGAGTTTTAATCAGGACATGTAAATGTATCATCTTTAAAATATAAATTTTCAGGATGCCAATTAAATGTTTCTCCTTTAATAGGATAAATATAGAAAGTAGCATATACATTTGCTGGGATAAGAGACAACGGCTGGTGAGTATATTTTGCTTTTGCTTTACTCTTTTTAAACAAATTAGTTGTTAATGGGTCCGAATATTTGAAAATTATGTAATTTGAAGAATTGCAGCTATCTTCCTTATATACAGTTCCAATAATAGATGCAGTAATATAACTCGCTCTTTTACGATAAACGCATCCAAGAATTTTACCTACTCTATAGTGCCTTACTTTTGCCATTAATAAATCCTTGCCAAATCTTTCTCTGTTCTTTAGTTTAAATCTAATTTTAACTTTATAATCCTTATCATCATAGGAATAGAAACAATCATCTTTAAAATCATAGTATGCTATACATCCTTGATCTTGACCTACAGTAATATCAACCGTTACTGTTTTACTACAATCAGCAAGATCTCTAATTATTAGTATTACTGTATATTCTCCCTTTGAAGCATATGTATGTGTTGGGTTCTGCTGAGTAGAATTTGAACCATCACCAAAATTCCAATCCCAACTATAAAGCTGACTATTTGCAGATGCAATACTTCCATCGGTAAATTCAACCTCAAGCAAGTTGTCGTCATTCACATCGTAATTAATTTTTGCAATACAATCGCCAGTTACACGAACTACTTGACTTGTCTTATCGTAAATAATATCCCCATTATCTATGTGTTTTTCAACAACTAATACAACGTCAAATGGTCCTTGACCAGTATATGTGTGGGTTGGATTTTCTAGTGTTGATGTTGTACCATCGCCAAAATCCCAATAAAAAGATGAAGCGTTAACGGATGTATTTGTAAAAGAGAATGTAGTACTATTAACAGTATAAGCATATTGTGCTCTTAATTCTTGAAAATGAATGTTTTCCATTATTATGTTAATAGAACTATTAACTAAGCATGGCTTTAGGTCACCACCATTTACATTAATGTCAATACAGGTCATTAATGATGGGTTGTCAATCACTTCAATAATAATAAAATCATTAATAAATTTATATATGGATGCTCCAATTCCAAACTTTAATTTTTGATTTAGAATTGTTCTATAAAAATCATCAAATATAAAATGGTCATCAGGGTCATTATATGAAAAAAGATTGTCGTTTTGCTCTAATATGCTCGTTTCGGATTCAATACTGTATCGCAATCCTTGAAATCCAATTTGATTTTCAAAAGCAATGTAACCTGTGTCTGCATCGCATATAAGAGTAGTGTCATTATTGCAATCATCATTAAAGCTTTCAATATCTGCATCTAGTTTATTTAGAGCAGCTGTGTCAGTAAAAATAATCATACCATTACTTAAAGTAACATTCTGCAAATCAAATGGAGATCCTCCTGACAAGAATATTCGAATACCTTTATCGTCATTTTTCTCACAATTACTTAAAGCAAATATACTAATAATGAACGCTAAAATTAATAATAAAGAGTGATTTTTGATTTTTGATTTTTGATTTTTCATAGTAGTTAGGTTTTTATTGTTAATTGAAAAACAAAGATAATAAAATATCTTAACAGTTTACAAATTATTTTTACTACTTTTGTCATGGCATACAATCACAAGTTTGTTGTTTTATAAAAGACTAAAATTTACGTTAATATTAGCATAAAAGTAAGCCTTGGAATAGGAAGGGCATTGCTAAGTATAACTATTACAATCAAAATGGTATGAGAAAAAGCTTTTTATATTTTATTTTAATATTGCTTCCGGTTGTTGGTAGTGCGCAAAATACTACTCTATTAAATAATTTAAAAGATTCAATTAAGTTTAATGCACTTAAAATGATTAGTGCAGACAATAATGATGATCAAAAGAAGGCATATTCTGATAAAGTGAGCTATTATGTAAATAAGTTTATTAAGCAAGAAAAGTCCATTGATTATAATATGGATTCACTGAAATTGGTAAAAGTGCTTACTTCAGAAAATAAGAGAATTCGTGTTTTCACTTGGGCAATTCCTCTTTCCAATAATCAGTTTTTGTTCAAAGGTTATGTACAAAGCTATGTAAAAGCCAAAAAGTATTATAAAACAATAGAGCTTAAGGACAAGAGTGCTCATATGTCGCGGGCATATAACAAAACTTTGAATCCTAATAAATGGTACGGAGCATATTATTATAGAATTATACAAACAAAGCGAGGATCAAGGTTTTTCTATACTCTTTTGGGCTGGAAAGGAATTGACAAAACCAAACAGAGCAAAATAATAGAGGTACTAGTAGCAAGAAGCAATGGTGATATTTCTTTTGGTTATAATTTATTTAAAATTAAGGATTACGATTACTTTAAGAAAACAAAGTCCGTAAAGCGACTTATATTTACTTATAGCGCCAAAGGAAGTATGTTTTTGGATTATGATTATCAAACCATATTGGTAAAAACCAAAAAGAAAACCAAGAAGAAAAAGAAGAAAAATAATATTGGTTTTGGAGCACAGCAAAAATTAGATCAGCCAAAAGAAAAGGTGAAAACCATTAGGGACAACTTAATAGTGATGGATAGATTGGAGCCAACTTCTCCGGAGGTATCGGAGTTTTATGATTTCTATTTTCCTGAGTCAAATATAATTGATGCATTAAGATTTGAAAGAAATGCATGGAAGTACTATCCTGATATTGATGCTCGTAATAAGCCAAATCCTAATGACAAAAAGAAGCCAAATGTTGAATATAATTTAACTCCTGATCAGGAGGAAGATTAGGTTGAGGGGTTAGTTATGTGTTGATGTGTGTGTTGATGTGTTTTGTGTTGATGTGTGTGTTGATGTGTTTTGTGTTAATGTGTTTTGTGTTAATGTGTTTTGTGTTAGCTTGAACCTTT
>JAOZKO010000236.1 GCA_029935325.1 Bacteroidales bacterium | reverse complement strand
ACAAATGAGCAAAGGAAAATTATACTTAATACCTAATACCATTGGAGAAGGTGATTGGAAGGATGTTATTCCTGAAGGAGTAAAATCTAGAACCTTGCCCATTAGGCACTTTATTGTTGAAAATATTCGTACAACGCGTAGATATTTGCGTAAAATTGGCTTTGATACTGATTTCGAGGAAGTGAGTTTCTATGAGTTAAATAAGCATACTATATCTCATGATATTCCTAATTTCCTATTACCATTGAAAGAAGGAATAGATATGGCTATTATTAGTGAGTCTGGGCTACCATGTGTTGCTGACCCTGGAAATCAGGTTGTAGAATTAGCACAAAGTCAGAATATTGAAGTCATTCCATTTGTTGGCCCTTCTTCCCTATTTATGGCGCTTATGGCTTCAGGTTTTAATGGTCAAAATTTTGCATTTGTTGGATATCTTCCAATTGACCAAGGTCAAAAGTTGAAGGCGTTAAAAGCTCTTGAGAGAAGAATAATTGCTGATGATCAAACTCAAATGTTTATTGAAGCTCCATACCGAAATCAGAAACTATTCGATTTTATTATTCAGCATGCACAAGCAAGCACCAAATTATGTATTGCAAAAGAAATCTCCACTGCAAACCAATGGATTAAAACAAAAAGCGTTAAGGAGTGGAAAAGCCAGAAAGTAGATATTAATAAGCAAAATACAATCTTTTTACTCTATAAATAGTGTTAAGTAGCAGGGCATATCAGATATTAGGGATTAGCGCAAATGCTAGCAAAGCTGCTATTAAAAAAGCATACCATAGAAAAGCTATGGAATTGCATCCTGACAAAAACCCAGGCAAGAATACTCATAATGCTTTTATTGAAGTTGCAGAAGCATATGAGGCACTTACAAATCCTCCTAAACCTAGAGCAAGAAGCTCAGAGGCATATTCACAAAAACCAAATGCTTCTAGCTCAACAGAAAAAGGTTTTCATTTCAGGGCAAATCACCATACCCACCGAAGATACTATGGCACTTCCGACGAGAGTTTTGAAGAGCGTTACGAAAGAGCAAAACAGAATTATGAAGATCAATTTGAGCGAAAGAGTCAAAGAATATATCAGCAAAACTTGGAGGAATACCAAATGGGGTACCAAAGAAAAATTGCTATAGCATTAGCTATAATTGGTGTTGTTCTCAGTATAATATTTACAATTGACCATATTTCATCAACAAAAAAAATCATTTTACAACCCTACGAAATGGCTATGGATTTTAGAGCTAATACTTCTCGTGACAATCGTTACTTACTAATAACAAAAAATCAGAACTTTGAAATAAATTATAGACAATATCTAATACTTATTGAAAAGAATTCTATTGTTAAAGCTGAGCAAACCTTAATTTTCGAAGATATATTATCCTTAGAGTTTTCTAGAGCAAACTCCTCAGAGACATCACTTATTTGCGAACCAACATTTAGTATCCACAATAATTTTTACTTTCTTCTAGTGATACTTCTAATACCGTCATTTACCCTTTTCATTGAAAAACCTACTTTCAATTTTGTATTTTTCGGAATCTATTATAACCTTCTTGCTTTTCCTCTAATTATAGCCTATCTGATGATAAACTCAATGCGTATATTGCGATTATTCAATATATGAGTTTACTTAGTTATTGGGGACTTAAAGTCTAAATATTAAAGTGTGTAAAGATTGTAAATTTTCAAAGCGGTGTAATTCACTGTACTCTCACACTCTCTTGCTTTCTCCTTCCTTAGTTATCAACAAAATCACCATCTCCAAAAACGGCCAAGCCTCCTAAGGCGGTTTCCTTATAAAGACTTGGTATATCCTTACCTGTTTCCTTCATTACTTTTGTAACCACATCAAAGCTAATAAAGTGCTTACCATCAGACAAAATAGAATATCTTGCTGAATCGAAAGCTCTAACAGCAGCATGCACATTCCTTTCAATACAAGGTATCTGTACCAAGCCATTTATTGGATCACAAGTTAGCCCAAGATGATGTTCTAAACCCATTTCCGCAGCATATTCAATTTGTGCTGGTGAGCCTCCTGCCAATTGCGTAGCTGCTGCCGCTGCCATAGCACATGCTGTTCCTACTTCACCCTGACAACCAACTTCTGCTCCCGATATTGATGCATTATGTTTTACAATATTTCCTACTAATCCTGCGGTAGCCATTGCTCTGATAATCTTCTCATCACTAACTTCAAAGTTCTCCTGACAAATTTTAAGCACCGCTGGTAAAATTCCTGAAGAACCACAAGTAGGAGCAGTAACCACTTCTCCCCCGGCAGCATTCTCCTCAGAAACGGCAAGAGCATAAGAGAATATCCTACTTGTTGTTTTTGCATGATCACTCAAACCTTTGGATCTAGCAAAATATGATGAAGCCTTACGTTGAAGCTTTAATCCACCAGGAATAAGCCCTTCGTTTGTAAGTCCATTATCAATAGCTTTTTGCATAACCTCCCAAACCTTTGCTAGATGCTCTTTCAACTCATCACCTTCTGTCTCAAATACCAACTCCCAAAAAACTTTTCCAGTCTCCTTATAATAGTTTAAAACATCTTGCATGTTTTTCTGCTTATAAATATGCTGTGGTTCTTGGTCTTTGCTCGCATCATCAATAATTTTTCCGCCACCAACACTATATACCAACCACTTATCTGGCTCTAAACCTTGGTCTAAAACCTCAAATTCCAAGGCATTGGGATGAAATTCCTTTACTTCATCTATTTTCCATACAATTTCAACTTTTGCTGGTTTTAACTCATTAATTATAGCAATATCTGTCAAATGACCTTTTCCGGTAAGTGCAAGACTTCCATATAAAGTTACCTTAAATGAATTTACCTCAGGATGCTTACTTCTATAAATCTGTGCTGCCCTATCTGGCCCCATAGTATGACTACTCGATGGACCTCTGCCTATTCTATACAATTCGATTATTGATTCCATATTATTGCTTTAATTATAATATCTAAACTAGCCTTAATCCAAGAATGGATTATCTAAGTATTAGCTGTAAGCAAAAATACAAAATATTGTTTAGCAATTAGATTTTACATTTGCTATCACAGATCAAACTCATACTTCTCAAAATAAAAAAACTACGAATATTCACAAAAGTAAATTTACATTTAATGATGTGTGATGCTTGCAGTAAATACAAAAAACAAAGCCTAATTATTGAAAAAGGCATCGAACAAATGCACATGAATGGACCAATCACTATGTATCTTGAAAAATTAAAATCTCAGACCAACAATAAACTAAAGGATAACGTCTGATATTCTGCATATTACACACATCCGATAAAATACAATTATATGCATTCTCACTTATGCGGAATAAATGTTGGGTGTATGTATTAAAATCACTATTTTTGCAGCCGATTTTTAAAAGACCGCTATAATTAGATGGTATAATTTAATTTAAATAGTAATTATTATTATGAATTTGACAAAAGAAACAAGAAAAGAGATTTTCAAAGAATTCGGCAAAAGCGAATTCGACACAGGATCAGTAGAAGGCCAAGTGGCTTTATTCACACACCGTATCAAACACTTAACAGAGCATTTAAAGGCAAATCGTAAAGATTTTGCAACAGAGCGTTCATTAGTATTATTGGTAGGAAGGCGTCGTAAATTATTAAGTTATCTTATGAAAAAAGATATTGTACGCTATCGTGAGATAATCAAGAAACTAGGTTTAAGAAAGTAATTCTTAGGCTTCTATTAAAATACCAAAAAAAGGTGATTGGATACCAATTGCCTTTTTTTGTACATTTATGGGAAAGCTTCTTGAGGTAAGGAAGGAGACCCATTATAAGATGATATTACCTCAATATGATTTAAATAGTACGTTATAAAGAAGAAGAAGATGTCGAAAATTGGAATTACACAAAGTTTCAAAATGGCTGATGGAAGAGAAATCAGCATTGAAACAGGAAAAATGGCTAAACAAGCCGACGGATCAGTAGTAGTAAAGGTAGGTGATACCATGCTAATGGCTACTGTAGTATCAAAGAAAGAAGCTGCTGACAATGTGGATTTTATGCCACTATCAGTTGATTACCAAGAAAAATACGCTGCTGCTGGGCGCTTCCCTGGAGGGTTCTTCAAAAGAGAAGCCCGCCCCTCAGAATATGAAATATTAATATGCCGCTTAATAGACAGAGTGCTACGTCCTTTATTCCCTGCAGATTACCATGCTGAAACTCAGGTTTTAGTTTCACTAATCTCATTGGAACCAGGAATGCAACCTGATGCTTATGCTGCTTTAGCTGCCTCTGCAGCATTAGCAGTTTCTGACATACCTTTCCATGGACCAATTTCTGAAGTTCGTGTTGCTAATCTTGATGGACAATGGATTGTAAATCCTACCATTGAAGAGACTGAAGCTGCAGACTTAGAAATGATGATTGGTGCATCATTGGATAATATAATGATGGTTGAAGGTGAGATGAATGAAGTTTCCGAAGAAATGATGATGGAAGCTCTTAAGGTTGCTCACGACGCCATTAAAATTCAATGTCAAGCACAAATAGATTTAGCGGCAATGGTTGAGAAATCAAGCCCAAAAAGAGAATACAACCACGAATCAAAAGACGAAGAATTACAGCAAAAAATCGCTGCTGATCTTTCTGAAAAAGTATATGCTGTAGCTGCTTCAAGAACTGCTGACAAACACAAGCGTAGCGAAATGTTTAAGGCTATTATTGATGAGTATGTTGCAGAAATGGACGAAGATTATGCTGCAGAGAAAAAGTCACTTATTAAGCGTTACTACCATGATGTAGAAAAAGATCAGGTACGTAAAGT
>JAOZKO010000235.1 GCA_029935325.1 Bacteroidales bacterium | reverse complement strand
AAACAGCAAAGGTATTTCTACTACAAACCCCAAAGCCTATCATTGTTGAGAATGCTATCAAAAACCTATTGACATAAAGTTAATGTTAATTGGTGATGTCGAATCCTAAAGGATTTCACCATAACTAATGCTATATCTGCGTTGCTTTTTGATGCGCTACATCAATACCAACAGGCATTTAGGGCTTTTGTTACGAAAACCATTGCAGATATTAAAGGTATAAAACAAGGAAATGTAATACCTTAAATATAGGAATATTGTGCTGTCCGCTTTTTGTCCACCAAAGTACTATTGTTATAGCCATATCTTTGCGCGTTATACATTACTTAATGGTCAATTTGTGAAACTTGAGTAATATTTGACTTACATATTAAAATTAATTAAATCTTATGAAGCAATTTATTCTTTCAATATTTATTATTATTATCTCATTATCGGTTGTAGCCCAGCAAGATACGCTAGTATATAAATACCGTAGATTAGCTGTAGATTACCAACAACAGATTAAAATGGCTGAACATAATTTAGCAGGGGCAGAGTCAATGCTTGAAGTAGCAAAATCAGATTTTCTTCCTAAATTTGACTTTTATGGTGGCTATAATTATCTTGGTGTACCAATTCAAATGGCTTCTGCTGTTGATGGGCAAGTTGGAGAGCAACTTCAGAATTTATACTCTTTAGATGTGGCAATAACACAACCAATAATAACAGGAGGATATTTAAAGAATACAAAGGCCGCAGCGGAATCTAAAGCTGAACTGATGCAGAGCTACATAAGCTTGAGCAAGCAAGAGGTAATGATTAATTCGGATGTTTATTATTGGAATGCTGTTACTAAAAAAGAGATAAGCAATCTTTTAATTGAGTATAGAGATGCTATTGGTAAATTCCTTATTGTAATACAAGACAGAGTAGATGAGGAGGTTGTAGGCATGAATGAGCTATATCAAGCGAAAGTTAGATATAATGATGCTGAATTTGCAGTATTAAATGCGGAAAGGAATTATATAATTAGCATAATGGAATTAAATAGATCCACTGGTATTCCAATTAAAACAGCCCCAAATGTAGCTGATTCATTATTGGTAGTTGAATGGGTAAGTACAGAGGCAAAACCTCTAGAAAAAGCTATGGAACAACGACCAGAAATAAGTATGATAGAAAGTCAAATTTCTATGAATGAATTTAACGAAAAGGTAACAGCATCAAAATATAACCCTAAATTAGGTGTAGGTGTTGGTGGTAATTGGGGAGCACCTAGCCCAGGATTATCTACAAATCCAGATTTTAATTATAATATTCAAGCAAAATTAGCTATCCCAATTTACTATTGGGGAAGAAAGAAAGATGAAGTATTTGCTAGTCAGCAAATTACTGAGATTTCAAAACTTGAAATGCAGCAAACCCAAGATATGATTAGTCTTGAGGTTGAAAGTAGCTATTATAATTTGCAGCAAACACAGAAGCAACTAGATTTTGCTTTTAGTTCATTAGATAATGCATCAAAAAATGTTGCTGTAATGCTTGACAGATACTATGAAGGTTTGTCATCAGTATTGGAAGTATTAGATGCCCAATTATTTTGGCAAAAAAGCTACCTAAATTATATACAAGCAAAATACAAACTTAATATGGCATACTCAAGCTATCAGAAAGCAATGGGTGAGCTAAGCACATCAATATAAATATTGTAACAAATATAAAAACTATATACATGAATAAATTAACAATAATAATCGCTGCGTTTATTAGCATTTGGATGCTTTCTAGCTGTGGTGGAGAAGAAACTACAAAGAAAGAACTAATTCGACCAGTAAAATCTATGATTATTGGCAACGTTATTGACCCAACAGGTAAAGGTTATCCAGGAGTTACTAAAGAAAGTATTGAATCCGAAATATCATTCCGAATAGGTGGACCTATTGTAAAATATAATGTTGTGGAGGGAGCAAAAGTAAAAAAAGGAGATATTGTTGCTGAAATAGATCCTCGTGATTATCGTATTACTGTACAATCTACACAAGCAAGATATGATCAAGCAAAAGCTGAAGCTGACCGTTATTATAGATTATGGAAAAAAGGCTCAGTTGCTAAAAACGATTATGATAGAAGACTAGCAAATTCCTTAGAAGCAAAAGCAGCATTAGATGATGCAAAAAATGCTTTGTCAGATACTAAGTTAAAGGCACCCTTTAGTGGCTTCTATGGGCCAAAACTGGCTGAGGTAGGTGATAAAGTTAGAGTAAAACAAGCAATTACTACAATCGTTGACCTTTCTGTTATTGAAATAAGCACTACAATTCCTGAGCAATTAGCTGTGCAAATTGAAAGTTTTGATAAATATGAGGTACACCTTGAAGCTTATCCTAAAATAACTTTTAGCGCAAGATTAAAACAACTAGAGAAAAAGCCAACACCAGAAGGTTTTCCATTGCGCTTATATCTTGACCATGTAAATAATCCAGATGATTCATCCAGCCCCAAAGTTGGTGCAGGCATGAGTTGTAGAGTTAATATTATGCTTAAAAAGAGCTCTAATGATGATAATATTATTGTGATTCCTATTGCATCCATTTTTGAAAGCCAAGTTGATAAATCAACGATGGTATGGATTATTGATGCTGATAGTAATACAGTCAGAAAACAAAGTGTAGTTTTAGGAGATTTAGTAGGTAATGATGCTGTGAAAATAACAGAAGGTTTGTCCATGGGGCAACATATTGTTATTGCTGGTGTTCATAGACTTACAGAAGGTGATAAAGTCAATAATGTTGACATTCTTAAAGCAAATTGATTATTAATTAAATAGCAATATCATTATGAATATAGCCAAATACGCTCTCGATAATAAACAAGTCATTTATTTCTTTTTAGCCATTATCCTTTTGGGTGGTGTTTTAGCATATGATATGCTTGGTAAAAGAGAGGATGCTCCTTTTGTTGTAAAGGAAATGATAATAACAACATTATATCCCGGAGCAAGCCAATACGAGGTGCAAGAACAAATTACTGAGATTATTGAACGTGAAGTTCAGGCTCATCCATTGGTTGATTGGATTAAATCTGAATCAAGACCAGGCTATAGTTATGTGCACGTAAGTATGTATCAGTCTATTGCAGGTGAAGAGTTTCAGCAAATTTGGGATGAAATGCGGAGGAAGGTGCTGAATGTACAACCTCAATTACCAAAAGAAGCAGGTACCATAATGGTTAATGATGATTTTGGGGACGTTTTTGGAATCTATTATACACTAACGGCAGACGAAGGTTATTCTTATGAAGAGCTTGAAGATTATGCCCAATATATAAAGCAACATTTAGTAACAGTTAAAGATGTCGCTAAAGTTAAATTGTTTGGAATTCAAGACCGCATAGTGAATGTTTATATCTCGGAACAAAAATTAAGCAATGCTGGAATTACACCAGCGGATATTGAACAAGCGATAATATCACAAAACAAATTAGTAAACTCAGGCCGTTTACAAACTGGTCATGTTGAAATAAGGGTTGATGCAGTTGGAACTTTCCAATCTCTTGTAGAAATAGAGAACTTGATTATTACAGGTAAATCTGGTAATCAAATACGACTGCAGGACTTAGCAACAGTTGAAAAAAGCTATGTAGATCCACCAAGTACTAAAATGCGAATGAATGGTGCACCAGCTATTGGAATTGGTGTTGCTACACGGATTGGAGGTAATTCCGTAAAAATGGGTACGAAAGTCTCTACTGAACTTAGAGAAATAGAAGCCTTATTACCTCATGGTATCGAAATAATAGGAGTTTATCATGAGGATGAAGTAGCTGTTGCTGCAAATAATGATTTTCTTATAAATCTTGCTATATCAGTTGGAATTGTAGTTTTTATAATACTACTGGCTATGGGTACTCGTGCAGGAATTCTAATTGGCACAAGTTTACTATTTACCATTGCAGGAACCTTATTATTTATGATGCCTGCTGATATTGAGCTGCATAGAACTTCTTTGGCGGCTATAATTATTGCAATGGGTATGTTAGTAGATAACGCTATTGTGGTAACTGGTAATGCTCAAATAGGAATAGCAAGAGGGGTGAAACGAAAAAAGGCGCTAATTGATGGGGCAACTATACCTCAATGGGGTTTGTTAGGAGCAACTATTATAGCAACGATATCTTTCTTACCTCTTTATTTGGCACCAAATAATACTGCCGAGATTATTAAACCATTATTCGTAGTACTTGCCATTGCATTAACACTTAGTTGGGTATTTGCACTTATACAAACAACCGTATTTGGTGACTTTATTCTTAAAGAAGGAAGTGGAGAAGCAGGAAAAGACCCTTATGATACTCCGTTTTATCATAAATTAACTGGCTTCATCGAAACTGTTGTTGCATGGAGATGGGTGACTGTTGCTGTTGTTTTTGGACTGTTCTTCTTGAGCATATTCCTTTTTAAATTTGTTAAACAAGATTTCTTTCCAGCAATTAATAAAAAGCAATTTAAAGTAGATTATTTCTTGCCTCAGGGAACTGATATTAATACACTTGAGAGAGACATCATGAAAATGGAGAAGTTTTTACTTGCCCGTGAAGATGTTGAAAATGTTTCTATAAGTTTAGGAGCACCTCCTTTGCGCTATTATCTTGCTACGATATCATGGAGCCCACGTCCGCATTATGCAAATTTAGTAATTGAGACAAGTGATTATGTAGCTGCAGATTCGGTTATAAGAATTTTCAAAAATTATCTTGATAATAACTATCCAGACGGGATGTCTGTTATGCACAAATTTAAGGTTTCTCCATATCCTGATGCTACAATTGAAGCAACTTTTGATGGCCCAGACGAGAAAGTATTAC
>JAOZKO010000035.1 GCA_029935325.1 Bacteroidales bacterium | reverse complement strand
TAATACAACTATTTGCATATATCTAAAAATTAAATTTTGAAATTCTTTTTTGCAACAATTGAGTTTAATTTACAATGTTGCTTTTTAGTCGATATGAACGGGCATTCAATTAAGGACAAGAAGAAAAATACTCCTATCCTCCATTGGCGGCAAATTTACTAAAAAAATCTAAATCTTTGATATTTATCATAATCTAGAATCAATAAAAATTATTATTAAAAAAATCAAAATCAGGTAATATGCGTAGGCAACTTTTTTAACATTAATGTATCTTTGCAGCAGGAATACATACATAAGTATTTTGAAAAATAGTATTCCGTTTGTTTTGAAAAATATTTTTCAATTATCGTGAAACATTTTCACTCAAAAGACGTTAAAATCAATACATTTAATTACAAATAAGATAAAAAGAATACGCCTTAGCTTGCAGGCATAATAGAATAAAACAATATCATAATATAACTAATAATAGATATGAATTTTTTGGCACATTTAAAACTCTCAGGCGATCATGAATATATCATGTTAGGGAATTTTATTGCTGATCATATTAGAGGCAACAAAATTGATAAATTTCCTCAGGAAGTAATTGATGGAATAATGTTGCATCGCAAGATTGATTATTATACCGATCACCATCCCGAATTTATGAAAACAAGGGCAAGACTCCATACTAAATATCATAAGTATGCTGGTGTAATTGCTGATATCTTTTACGATCATTTTCTTGCGAAAAATTGGGATAACTATTCTGAATTTCACCTATCAAGCTTTACATCTTATAGTTATGGAATTCTACTTCGGAATTACAGCTTACTACCCACAAGAACTAAAAAGATACTCCCATTTATAATAATGCAAAATTGGCTTGCCAGCTATGCAAAAATGGAAGGACTAAGACGTAGCTTCCAACTAATGGCTCGCAGAGCTAATTTCAAATCAAATATGGAGTTTGTAGTTGACGATTTGATTGATGATTACGAACTTTACGAGGCTGAATTCAGAGCTTTCTTTCCTGATATTGCTGCATATTGCCAAAAAGAATTGGATATATTATTCCCCGCTGATTTGATGAGCAAGAAAAATCAGATTATTAGCGAAAAAGCTGTTAAAGAAATTGCCATTCAAAAGAAAGAAGCGAGTATTGATAAAACTAGTGCTTTTGATACTTTTGGTTCCGTTACAACATCCTTAAAAAAGAAATTTAGCGAATATAGAAATAGCAAAGAAAAAATTAAAGAAAGTCACGTTAAAAAAAGTCCTATAAATGATAAGCCTCTAAAAAAAGTGAAGACAAAAAGATCACTTAGTAAAAAGCTTTGATATTTTACGAATTGAAGTATTGAGATTTGGCAGTTTAAAGTCATCAAAATCAAATAATCAATTCAATAATCAATTCTCAACACAACAAACATCAAACATCAAACAACAAACACGCACAACACTTAACACATCAACACAAAACATAAAGCATAAAACAATTAATTTATCGGTTTTCGTTGAATGAAATTACCTACTTTTGCTATATGCAAAACACTCTATTAAAAGCATTGAAGTATATTAGGGTTTCACTATCTAAACTAGATGTAAAAGTTTATGCAATTTGTGTATTTATTGCTGCATTTATTTGGTTGATGATGTCTCTTAGTGATGATTATACTCACCGTATCGACTTCCCTGTTGTTTACTCTAATTATCCATCAAAAATGATATTAGTAAAACAACCGCCAGCCTATATATCTGTTGATATTAAGTCTCAAGGTTTTAAACTAGCTTCTACTACCCTATCGAAACAAAAAAAAGTAGAAATTGATATTAGTAAAATAAAATTAAGAAAGACCAAATACAATAGATATGTTGCTTCTATTTCTACTAAAGTATTTCGATATAATATTATGAGTGAATTGGAAGTAAAGGATGTAGGAAAAGAATTCAAACCTGATTCCATATATTTTGTTTTTGATAGCTTGATGACAAAAGAAGTACCAGTAAGATTAAGTTCAAATTTGAATTTCAAGGACGGCTATATTCAATATGGCAAAGCAAGGATTACGCCTCCTACTGTTATGGTAACAGGACCTGCACTGACACTCAATAAAATGGAATACATCAGCACTGATAGCCTAATTTTAAGTGATTTGAATTCAAATACAGAAAATGAATTAGGCATTTACAATACAGATAAACTTATAACTTTGAGTACCAAAATGGTAAATGTTTTGATTAATACAGAAAAGTATTCTGAATTTTCAATTTGGACAACTGTGGTAGTAAAGTCTAATATTCCTGATATAAATATAAAAACTTTCCCAAGCAAAGTCAAACTAACCTTCTCAATGGCATTACCTGATTACAAAGAGTTGCACGATAGTTCATTTCAAGTAACTGTTAAGCTTGATAGTATTGATTTATTGCAACAAGACAAACTAATACTTCAACTTGCAAAGAAACCACTAAGTGCTGGAAATATAGAACTTAGTAGCGAAAGTGTGGACTATGTAATTCAACATTAGCATTATGCTTAAGATTGGCTTAACAGGGGGAATTGGAAGTGGAAAATCCACAGTGGCAAAAGTTTTTGAAGAGCTAGGTGTTGCTGTATTTTATGCTGACACTGAAGCTAAAAAATTCCTCTTCAATAGTGATGTAAAAAAAGAACTATCTAAACTATTTGGAGAAGAAATATTTGATGAAAAGGGTGATATAATCCGTGCAAATCTAGCTCAAATTGTTTTCTCTAATCCCCAATCGATACAAAAGCTCAATGAGCTAATACATCCTCGCCTAATGAAGCAGTTTAAAATATGGGCTCTGGAAAAAGAATCTGAAGGCAATTCATATGTAATTATGGAAGCAGCAATATTATTTGAGGCTGGCTTTAGTACCAATGTGGATAAAGTTTTGTGCATTACAGCACCTATTCAGGAGCGTATTTTAAGAGTGATAAAAAGAGATGGAGTGACTGCAAAGCAAGTAGAAGACCGAATGAGCCATCAATGGAGTGATGATAAAAGAGCTAAGCTCTCAGATTTTGTTATTGATAATTCGGATTCAAATATGATTTTAGAGGAAATTATTGAATTGCATACCAAATTATCTTTATAAATACTTCGGTGACTTATAGGTTCTATCAAAGGCGAATGAACTGACTGCGTAAATCTTAAATATTATCATTAATACCTTTCTAAAAATCACCAATTAATGTTTTGTCATAGTTTTTGCTAAAAAAGCAAAAACATATGCCAAAACCATCATGCTAACATTAACTACCATGGGTTTCACCCATGTCTATTATGGTTTGACGCCTTCAGCGTCATCATATTTAAATAACATTCATTACAATCGTTCGTTGAGTTTTTGCTTCTCGCAAAGACGCCAAGACGCAAAGGGTTGATTTTGTGATTATTATACATTATTGCACAAAGCTGTAATCGTCTGATTGTGTGATTTATATAAAACATTAACGGAGTATTATCATTAATACCAGCTAAATAAATAGGATCTGCAGATTACAATCGTTCGTTGAGTTTTTGCTTCTCGCAAAGACGCCAAGACGCAAAGGGTTGATTTTGTGATTATTATACATTATTGCACAAAGCTGTAATCGTCTGATTGTGTAATTTATATAAAACATTAACGGAGTATTGGGTTAGTAACAAATCAACAATAAAAAAACAATACTGAGTCACTAAGAAATATTAGTTTACAATCTCTCAAAGAAACCAATAAGTTTTTTGGTAAGCACATCATTAGAATAATTCAACTGCATATTCTTTTGGGCATTAGCACATAAGTTCTTATAAAGTCCTTCATCATCAATTAGCTTTTTGATACTATTAACAAATTCATCTGCTGAATTTGCAATCAGCACATCAATGCCATCATTATGCATTATACCTTCAATACCAATAGATGTTGTTACAACAGCTTTTTGTAACATCATTGCCTCAATAATTTTTACACGCATTCCGCTACCAGAGAATAATGGCACAGGCATAATTGCTTTAGACTTAAAGAACTCTGCTGCATCTTCAACTTCTCCTACTACCTCTACTCCATCAATATTAAGTTCCAAAAGCCATTGTGGTGGTCTTCTGCCAGCAATATAAAACTTCAATTGGGGGTATTGGCTACGAAGTTTTGGCCATACTTTATTAAGCAACCATTTTACTGCTTCCTGATTTGGAAACCAGTCTAATGCTCCTAAATGAAATAAAGATGGATACTCTACTTCTAATCCATCTAAACTAATATTCTTAGTAACATCAATTCCTGTGGGGATATATTCTATTGGGCAATTAACGCCCAACGACTTCATTAGCAGCAGATCATTTTCGGTAACAGTATATATTGCATCAAATTGCTTTATTGCTGTAAGCTCTTCCTTTTTCAACCTTTTGCTAAGGATATTTAAGTAAAACCTTTTTATAGGATTTTTCTCAATTTGTGCTAAACGTTGCCATATCATAAACTCCACATTTGGAGCTCTAAGTACTAATTTTGCCTTTGAATATTTTCTAATAATCGGGATATAATCCTTAAGAAAAATACTCTCCATTTGAATAATATCAAAATCTTCTTTTAAAATTACTTCCTTTAATTTATTCGCTAAAGCTTTATTGTAAAACCTTGTGATATTATAGGATCTTTTAGAAAAAATAAGATTACCAAACGCATTTAATGGCTTAATATTTAAGTCTATATTTTCTGCTTCAAAGGAAGTTTGTTGAAGGTATTCCTCAGGTAATGTAGAAATATCAATTTGGTGTTTGTCAGAGTTTACACTTAATATTTTCAGCTTATGACCAAAATCTAGAAATCCTTGACTTACATTATGCATTCCTATTGCTCCTCCGTCTTTGGGAGGAAAAGGAGGCTTATTACAAAACTGTAAGATCTTTAATTTATTATTAACAGAATTCATCATTTTTTCTTTATCTTAAGCTTTGAGAAAATATTTAATTTTCTCAGTGTTTTTGACCATACTTCAGCATCCAATAATGGTGCATCTGTAGTTGCTTTCCATGTAAAGAAAATCCCCACAGGCAAATATATTATACTTGCCATCCACATACCTTCCCAGGGTTCAATCACCTGAGATTTAACTGATTTCTCGCCAATAATAGTGAATACATGATAGAGCACAAACATTAATATGGAAACAATTAAGGGCATCCCCAGCCCACCTTTGCGTATTATTGCACCCAAAGGAGCACCAATAAAAAAGAGAATGATACAGGCAATCGACAAAGTAAACTTCCTATGCCATTCTACTCTATACTTAGCAATGTATTTATTCTTAGCGTCAAATTTCTTGTTAATATTTGATGATTGATAGGATGCATTTCTAGCCATCGAAAGTGCTCCAACTACCATTCGAACCTGATCTAAACTATCAAAATTTGCAATAAAGTTTTTATCTAGTACAATATTAGTATCTAATACAAAAGTATTATCGCTAGGAATTGTACCAGCTATTTCTTCAATATCCTCAATAAATTTTGCTTTATCTTTCTTTGGTATATTTGCAATGCCTCCCTTGGTATCAAACTCGTTAAGATTCTTTTTCACCTTTTGCTCTATCACAAATGAGCTATCAATTATTGTATCAATTACTATTAAGGGGTTTTCATCAACAAAACTATCAACAATAATCTTTGATTCAGCAATAACTTCATCATCTTCAATACTGTCATATTCTATAGGTGTATCGCTATAAGCTATTGACTGTTGCTTAATTGCATTATCTAAACTATCTTTTAATCTAGCGTTATCAGCCTTATAAGATTTATTAGTGTCTTTAACTACTTCAAAGTATTTATTCAGATATCCCATATCATTCACCGAATAATCTATGAATTTATTTAGCACGCTATCCTTATCTTGGAGAAGAGAATCTTCCATAAAAGCCAACTGACTAACATTCAGCATATGGTAATTATTTCTTCTAAGGCTTTTATCCGATTTCTGAAAAACGAAAGCAGACAAATCTATTCGCTGAATTTCTTTACTAAATCGAGTAATCTGAATTGGGTAATTTCCAGACGTATTCCTTTGACTTACATTTTCGTCATAATTTACACCATCTTCAAGCTCAAGTATCAGGAATCTTTTATCCTTATTCATTTCCATTTTACCAGCGCGAGCAATTGTGACGCTTTTATTCCCACTTCGTTTGGAGTGGTCGTATATAATAATATCTTCTATTTTTACACCATCAGGATCTTTTTTGCCAACCTTTATTACAAAGTTACCAATATTAGAATTAAAAACTCCTTCGGTTATTGATACAGCAGGCTTCTTTTTTCGCACATCGCTAAGCAGAGTGAAGAACTCTAGATTAGCCTTTGGCAATACGTAATTCGAAAAATAGAATGCACCAAAGCTAACAAACACAATAAAAACAACAAGTGGTCGCATTACTTTTTGCAGTGAAATACCAGCAGATTTAATGGCAACTAATTCGTAATTCTCGCCAAGGTTACCAAATGTCATCAAGGAAGAAAGCAGTACAGCCAATGGCAATGCCATGGGCACAAAGGTGGCCGATGCATAAAACATAAGCTCAGCAATAACATACCATTCAAAACCTTTGCCCACAAAGTCATCGATATATTTCCATAAGAACTGTATTAACAGCACAAAAACAGAAATAAAAAATGTAAGGACAAAGGGTCCTATATATGATTTTAATGTAAATTTATCGAGTTTCTTCAACGCTTTCTAATGATTATTTTCAGACTACAAATATAAACTACATTATTAAACTTTATAACATTTAAAACTGTAGAAATATTTTACCCCACAATAACGTTTAAATCTCTAATAAATTATGATCCAACAATTGATTTTTAGACCATCTAGACTATTTTAATATTTTTTGAGTTTATTGTTAGACTGCTTTCAATATCTTTGCAGCAAATTAATATTTAAATGAAGTACATTCTACTTTTTATTATTCTAGCTTTGAGTATAAACATATCGGCTCAAAGGAAGATCAAACTTATTAGAGCGGATAAGCTTAGCCCTGCTACCTATAATGGCAAAAAGGTTCAGAAGCTTAGTGGGAAAGTAATATTCAAGCACGAAGCAACTACCATGCATTGTGATAGTGCATTTTTTTACGATAGTGAGAATTCCCTTGATGCTTTCGGGAATATATATATCAATGATAACGACTCCGTTCATATTTATGGTGATACACTTAATTATTCAGGAAATACGAAATTAGCAGAACTACATAGCAATGTTCGGCTTCGGGACCAAAAGATGACATTAACAACTGAGCATTTGCGCTATAATCTTAAGACTAAAGTTGCATATTATTATACCGGAGGGAAAATTATTGATACAGACAACACACTAACTAGCAGGTTAGGGCATTACTATTCACAAGAGAAAACAATTTATTTTCAGCATAATGTTATTTTGGTAAACCCAAACTACACTATGCATTCCGACACATTAATATATAATACCCGAAGCAAGACCTCATACTTTCATGGCCCTACAAATATTATTAGCGAAGAAAACTCTATTTACTGCGAGAATGGCTGGTATAATACTGATAATAACACCTCTAGATACCAAAAGAACACAGTATTGCGCAACAAAGCACAGGAACTTTTTGCCGATAGTTTGTATTACGATAGGGATCTCGGTTACGGACAAGCATTTATTAATGTAAAACTAATTGATACTGTAAAGAACATTGTTGTATCAGGGCATTATGCTGAGTATTTTGAAAATGGAGGAAGCACTATTTTTGCTGACAGTAGCCTCGCAATAATTATTGATGAGGAAAATGACTCGCTTTTTATGCATGCTGATACATTGAGGATTGAGTTTGACAGCAGCAATCAAGCAAAAAGCTTTTATGCCTTTAATCGGGTAAAATTTTTCAGGTCAGACATCCAGGGCAAATGCGATTCTTTGGTTTATCATATGCAAGATTCTATTATGATAATGTATAACGAACCTTTGATATGGGGAAGCAATAGTCAGTTATCGGGTATGAAAATCAGGGCATTAATAACGAACAGCAAACTAGATAAAATATATATTGACACGAATGCTTTTGTATTACAACATGATTCATTGAAGTATTACAATCAAGTTGCAGGAAAAAATATGCTAGCTCATTTTAAGGATGATAAAATCGATAAAGTGGATGTATTTGGAAACTCACAGTCAGTATATTTTACTCGTGATGAAGATAAGGAATTAATAGGAGTTAATTTAGGAAGTTCTAGCGATATGCGTGTGGAGTTTAATGATGATGGAGTTAGCAATATTATTTATCTTAATAAACCTACGGCTAGCTTAAACCCAGTGGCAAGAGTTTCTAAAAGAGCACTTTATTTGCGTGGGTTTAAATCCTACGAACACTGGAGACCTAAAAACAAGGATGAAATATTTATTTGGGAACCTGCGAAGTTATAGAGGAATATAGGATTAGGTTAAGTGATTTATATAAAGCCTATTGAAAAGTAAAATCTACCAAGCTTCTTCAAAATTAACCACTTGAGAATCTTTAAAGCCAAATTTCTTATCTACTTCTAATTTGAAATTATCTGCAGCATCTTTAAACTCAAACTGCCCCAAGCAATATTGAAATAGACCTTGATTCTGAATTACATAAACTTCTTGGGTGTCTTTAAATATTTTTGCCAAATCCGTTTTGATATACTTATGTACATTTGTTGCAAAATTTACGTAGTATTTTGCTTTATCAGCATCAGAATATACAGGAATAACTAGAATATGAGATTCATTATTAATCTCAGAAATTCCATTATAATTATCGGGATTAACATTTTTATTCACTTTATTATTCATCTCTAATTCCAAATCAGCAGCAGTACTTATTTCTTTACTAATTTGTTCCTTAGTTGATGGTATCTCTTGGGTATCTTCATTTGAATCTATCTTACTATTAGCCTGCAACTGCTCTTTAGAATTATCACTATTATCCGTATTTTCTATATACTCTGATTTTGCACTATCGTTTTCCACAACAAAATCAGCTACTGGCACATCGCTACTAACAACATCATCAGTATTTGCACTTTCATTCTGCTGGCATGCACTCAAAAATACTAGCAGAGAAAAAACCAAGAAAAATAACTTTGAATTCATAATATCTACTTTTTAGCTTGTATTAAATTTCTTAATTCCTGAATAGTTTTATCCACTTCCTCTTTTGAAAAACCTTTTCTCTTTGACAATTCCACACAAAGCAAATATTCCTTTTCATGTAATTCACCGTCTATCATAGCCATAGCCACAATATCTGTAATAAAATCCACATCATCAACCTTATGGTCTATTTGATCATTGATACTATCAAGTTCCGTCGATAGCATATCTTGAATACTTTGAACAGATAAACCAAACTCCTGTGCTTTTTCGGTAAAGAATAGCTTTTCTTCTTCCAATAGTTTACCATCAGCCATTGCAACTGCAATAAGCGCTCTAAAGTATTCTATATTTAGCTTTTGCTGCAATTCCACAAAGTGCTTCATGCTATATATTATTGATTTATTAATGACAATTAAGGAAAATCCACAGACCTATTACCACGCTTCTTTATACTGAGTAACAAATAAATCTTTTAGATTATACATTCTTGCAATTTCCTTCTTATATGATTTTGCCTCTTCAAAAGTATCGAATTTACCAACAGAATATTTGAACACTCCTTTTTCCTCTACTTCATAAATTGTTTCAATATCAGAAACAATGCTCATAAAATCCTCAGATTTTAGTTGTATTGCTGAAGTCTTTATTTCAACTCTATAAAAGCCCTTATCTTCTTCAGCATCTAATCTCTTAATGGTTTTCTCTATTCCTTTTTCTTCTGGAATACTATCTTTCACTTCTACTTCCTTATTACCAAACACCATAGAAATAACCTGAGCCTCTTTAAAGCCTTTCTTACTCACCTTCTTAAGTAGTCTCTTTGCATCCTTCTTCTTTTCAAAGCTCTCTGTAACATATAGGAAACTAGCATCTTGGCCTGTAATACAGCGAACATTTGCAATTCCTGTTAACTCTTCAAAATCAGACACCAACATTCTTGGCTTCTCATTAGGGAATAATTGCACTAACCAAACTGTTCCTTCCTCCTGTGGTTCAACTACTGGCAGATAATTTGGATCCTCCAATTGGGTACGTTGGTCTGAGTCTGATTTCTTAGAACCTGGGACAATGTTATTTCTTTTTATAGGTAACGGACGGGTACGTTTACCGTTTACATTAATATTTCTTTGCTTTTCGGATAAGTAAAAACTAACATTATAATTCTCAAAATCCTTGTTAATTTCTATTGGTATATTATTTTGTAAGAATGCAAAATGATTATCTACTGCTGATTCATTTATCATCATCACATAATTTCCATTAGGAACAAAAAGCACAAAATTACCAGCACCTGTTGTTAGTGTACTAAAAGTCTTACCATTATCTTGATTTACTGCTGTAATCCTAATACTACTAAGGTTAACCTTTTTATTTGTTCCGTATTGATCGCGCTCAAGCAGTACTCCACCACTAATTCTTGCACCTCGACTAAGAGGGATATAAATAGTTTTATTCTTATCAATTGTTCTATAGAATGTTTTACCATCGAACCAACCTCCCATTGAGGCTAATGGCATAGCAGTAATCACATAATCGCCCATGGGGATATTTAAATACTCAACAACACCTTTTCCGTTAGTTACTAAATCATATTCTTCAGTCCTTCCATATCCTCCTGGCTGGTATTGGTCGCTAGGATTATTAGTAATAGTATCATTAAGTTTTACCGTAATCAGCATATCGCTAATTCCTTTTTCGTTAATATCTTTTTTACCATTACCATTCATATCGCGGAAAGCAATTACCTTAACATCATAATTCTTTTTTAGGCCAATAGGCATATTCAAATCAAACTTAATACCTGCTCCAAACTCCAATCGATACGAAACACTTGCTGGTACAACCTCTTCATGAACAGAGCCTGAAGCACCAGAATATGTCCTTGTATACTCGCCCTCTCCAAATAAGATATATCTACCATAAAGGCTAAATCTAAAGCCACTTTCAGCATAATAGAATAGCTCTGGTCTAGTATTTAACTGATTACGAACATTAATTGTATTGAAGTAATAATTAAGATTTAGGTTTAAACGCATCTTATTATTTAAAAACCAATAATCGTAATAAGTATCAAAATATAGTTTCTGAGGATTAATTCCGGTTTGAACAAATTGTAGTTGCTCAATTTGATAATACGGTCCATAGTAATATCTAGCATTTGCCTGAAAGTTCTTATAGCGTGCTGAGGCTCTCAATGAAGAAACAAACACCTCACCTAAATCAGCAGAACGAGGGAAGTAAGAATATCCCATAAAGCCATTAGTATTAAACTTAAATGCGCTACGAGATTGCAAGCGATATTCAAAAGCTACACCACCAGTTTGTGCATCAATTGGTGATGAGTAAATTGTATAATATTTTGGTTGAAAGATAAATAGGTTCTTACCTTTTTTATAAAATAGCTTTAGGCTATAATTATCATGTGTATTATAAATATCAGAATTCAGTAAAACTCCTCGGGTATATATCTCAGGTCGAAAATCAAAATGAGAATATGATAACTCCATTTGATATTTTGAACTAAATCGATATCTAGCCGTTGGTGAAACTGAGAATGTTCCTTTACGTGGTGTATAGCTCGGTGAGCCATAATTTGCATTAAGAGTAAATGACAGTTTATTGAAAGAGCCTGAATAGCCAAAATTAGCACCATAACCGATTACAGTTATAGGGCTTGTCGGATCCCATTGATGATTCTCAGAACTATAACCTCCACCTATTCTGAATGAATGTGAGCGACCAAGTCGAATATTCGCATAAGTACTTCCGTAATCACTAATTACTTTACTGAGGTTATTATCTAAATGTTGATAGTAGTTCTCCCAATAAAAACTTTTTAATGAAAGATTATGAAAGAAACCAAAGCCAGTAGCATAGTAATCATCAAAAAGCTTAGGCTTACGAATATATAATCCTCCAATGGTGTTTTTAGCTAAATTTATATGTGCTTTAACTCCTTTACCTGATAATGTACTCCCTGATCTATTAGCACCAATATCGCCAAGCTCAATACCAAAAAGACGATGAGAGTATCCAATATATTGGTAATTCCCTAAATAACTATTTGCATTAAGTTGGTTTTCAACAAAATCGGCCTGAAAGAAATAGTTTAACATACTATTATTCTCAAATCTTTTGTTACCATATATATTTAAAGATGAATATGTATGATCTGCTAATGCATCATACATATTGAACTCAAAGGTTAATGGCAATGCATTATATTTAGTTGACTTTATTTTCCTTGTATTTTCTACTTTAATAAAATCAATACTTCCTGACCATGACCTATTACTTCCTTTTCCCGTTTTTTCGTTAAGGACTTTTATTTTCACTCTATATTTCTTCTGAGCATTTCCTTTTGTAGGGGTTGGCGCATTTGGTAGTTTTTCTCTATTATCAAGTTTCACTCTAAAACTCAATATAGTATCCTGTCCTCCTCCCAAATAAATTGATCGAGTAACATTGGTTATTACCTCTCCTTGAGCATTTATCAATAACAATTCACTCTCTGGAATAACTCTCACCTGCAAAGCTTCATCCGAATTACCATCATTTGTGACAATAACATCAAAACTTGCCGAATCCTTTTCACCAGTAAAGTATAGTTTATTATTAGGAGTATATGCATGCCATGAAGAAACTTTCTCTACAACAATATACCACATTGCATTAGTTATAGTAAAAGACTCTGAAGAAAGAAATACATTTACAACATAGTTTGTATTTCCTTCAATATTTAAACTCGGTCTAATTCTAACGGGAATATAAGTGGTGTCTTTGGGTTGTAATTTTAAGTCTTGAGAAGCAATTCCATAAAGTTTCCAAGCTGCGGGGGCATTTATTTGAAGATTTAAATCCAGTGGTTTGTTTGTATTATTAATAATAAACAAAACATTGGAGGCCATATCAGAGGCATCAATCTTACTTCGCTCTTGAAGAAAACCCATTTGCACGCCATAAGAGCTTACATTAAGAGTTTTACCTTCGTTTTGCGCTTGGAGAAAGCTTGTTGTTCCCAAAAAACAAATGATAATAAAAAGTAGACTTTTTATCATAAAATATTCTATTTCTTATAAATCTTGAACAATAACATAGTCGATTCTAAGCTCATATAGCCCACTTTGATATGTAAAGCCAGGTACAATCTTTAAATCAACATTAAATTTATAACAGCTTGGTGTTGAACTATAATCTCCGGGGGCATTTGCGCCATTCGCCGGACAAGCAATTAAAGGGTCTGGAGCAGTATTTGTTCCAATTATATACGTAGGAGTTGTAATGTCTTGCAATGGAAAAAAACCTGACATTAATGATGTTGAGCTTCCGTTCCTAAATTGCAATTCAAGAATACTTATTGGTGGAGGAACTCCTCCCGATGAATAAGTACTAGTAACATTCCAAAACCCCGGATTAGTAGTAGTGGCACCAACATAAATATCGAAACGTTGAGTAGTATTAATATTCAATGTTACAGCATTCATATAAGTAATTCCGTTGATATACTCTTGAATAGTATTAAAATCAAAAACAATGTTAGGAGAAGTCTTTAGCTCAAAGCTTACCGTTTGTGCATAAGCAGAATATCCATTGAACAATACAATAGTAATGGATAAGGCTCTTAATATTTGTAAAACTTTTCTCAAAATAACATCATTAATTAATTTAACAAAACAAGAAAGGAGTTAGAAAATCTAACTCCCTTCATGATTTTCTTCAACTATAAGTCTTCTACTAAAGAATAGACTACCTCTAAATAATAATAACCAGCTTGTGCATAAGCTTCGTTATTACCATTAGCTGTCAACAATACAGTAGAATTAGGGAAAGTAGCAGGAATACCTGGCTTCAATCGCATGTCAATTCTAAATTTGTGTGTTGTTGGGTTGTTAGCTGCAGTTCCTGGAGCAAATGCTGATCCAGCTGCTGATACTGTTCCAAACTCACCTGCTAAAAACTGAGTAGCAGCTGTTGGTACACCAGCAGCAACGGTTGAGTTTGTTAGTCCTAATAAAGGAACAAATGAATTACAATTTACAGGGGCTGAAGAAGTCACTGAAGATTGAATTTCAAGAATCTCTGCAGGAAGATAAGCATTTCCGTTTGTTGAATATGCTTCAACTTGATTCCAGTTGTCAGTACTGGCATAAACGAATAAATCCCATGCTAAAGTAGCATCTACTTCTAATAAAGTAGCATTAAAACGAGTAATTCCAAGATTGTACTCCTGAATCGTTTTAAAGGTAAAATCAACCTGAGGGTTGGTAGTCATTGTAAGATTTAAAATCCCACGTAAGTCCATAGTCACGTAGTTGTACTCTTCATCGGAGAGTTGAGCGTAACTTTTCTGAGCAGTTACTCCCATTATAAGGATCGCTGCAAAAATGAATAAAACTTTTTTCATTTTAAAAATAGTTTAAGTTAACAATTAATTGATTAATAATAAAAAAAATAGTTCTTATTGTTGTTTAAAAAAATAAGCATATTAATGAACATTGAGCAAAATGCTACACTTACTACCTTTTTTCAATTATTATTTAATAGTGATTTTATCCTTTTACGTTTTCCAAACGACTGTGGCTATTACGCACTTTATATTTTAAGGTTACAAGAATTGTAAAACTTATTAATAAAATTGACAATTAATGAAATAAGTAATGCCTTATCTACCTAATCTAGTGAAGATTACCAACATAACTGATTCTAAATAGAATAAAATTGAGATATTTCAAAGTAAGGATAATCAAACGGAAATAAAAGA
>JAOZKO010000234.1 GCA_029935325.1 Bacteroidales bacterium | reverse complement strand
AGCAATAGAATTATTAGAAGCAAATAATCAGCACTAAAAAAGCAAATAAAACGATTAAGTTTATGGTGAAATAGGACGATGATTTTGAAGTAATGGAAATTAATTTTATATGTTTTTCGTGATATATTAAATATGAAATCATGAAAGGCCTAGAATCCATAGATGACAGATTAATAACAATAGAAAAAAATTAGATGGTAAATAAAGCACATCATAAACATTAAAAAATACTGGTATAGTTATTGTAAATTTCATGGGGTAAAATAAAACCGTTATGAAACATTTAATAATTGCATTTGTATTATTGTTAGCATTATCAAGCTGTAAATACCTTGAATCTATTGAAGATAAGGAGTATAGCAGAATTTACTATACAGAGTATAACACAGCTAACAATACTGTTTGGATTGGTCATGCGTCATATATTGAATGTGGGGAAGTGTATTTTACAGATTTGCAATCAGCGGTAGAATCTCTTAAATATTATAATATAAAAGTATTATTTTCAAAAAGAATAAGTTACACTCGTAGTCAGGTTGTACGCGATGTAATATGCGGATCAAGTTCATCACTAATTTTTGGAGCCCAAATTCATATTAACGATCTCGGTAAAGCTCAGAATTTAGGATGGTATATTGTTTATAATTAGGCTTATTAGTTCATGTATTTATTATGAATAATATGCTACTTATTTCACAACAATGTCGCAATGGTTGTATGATTTAGTTTGTTCAAACGAAAACTTAGGATATTCAAAAACTTCTGATCTCCTTTCTGTTTCGCCAGTAGAGTAAGCATATATTCCTTGATAATCTTCAATAGACTCTCCCATACTTTCTATCTGACGCAGATATTTTGATATACTTTTCGACTCTACAATTATTACCCTTTCCTTATGATTCACCACTGGGCTATGGTTCCGGAATTTATCATGCTCAAAGCTAAGAACTCTACGTCCATCAATGGTAATTCCTATTTGCTCAAAGCTTAAACTTTTGCCCAAAGCAGGCAAATTCATCAAACTACGGTCGGTGGCAACAAATGGAAGTTTCTCCTGCTCTTCAATCTGACGGAATAATCTATGATTATTTTTCACATCATTGTAAAACTCATTGCTTCTATCATTTTTAGGTTTCCCTAAAGCTTTTTCTTCAAATACTTCCTGGCTAAGCCTAGCAATTGGAGCAAAGTTTTCTCTATTTTCCTTATAACCTTTTACTGCAAAAGTATAATATGGTAGAATTCCAGCTTTATTCAATTCGCGGCGAAGCTGCATATTATGGGAGCGACGCGAAGCAGCAGCAGTAAATACCTGCTGATTAACTATTAGCCAGCCCGTTTCTCGAAGCATCTTAATTGTTTTAATAGCTTCAGGAGTCATTTCCATACTTGTTTGGAAGTGAGTTTGAATAATAAACTGTTTAACTCCAATTTTTGAAGCCTTCTGTTTAAATGCTTTCAGAGTTTCAATAATCTCATCTCCTACCCGCTGAGGCAAATATGCTAGAATACGAGTTCCTAGGCGCACCCTTTGAAATACAGCAATTTTAGATTTATCATCCTGAGATTCACTTTTCTCTTTTTTGCGCTTTGCCATTTCATAAAAATCATCAAGGATATTGCGCAAACCTTCATCGGTATTCATAAAAGCATCGCCACCAGTAATTAATATATCTTGTAAATGGCTATCAGTCTCAAAATAATCAAGGATTGAATGTCGCCTTTCAGTTCTATCAACCTTTGGCTCTTTTTCTTCCATATTGAAGTTAAGCTGACCTTTCTGAAAACCATACATACGTTGGCAACTAACGCAAAGACCCGCACAAGCTCTCCCCCTACCTTGGGGAATAAAAATAGCAACTTCAGGATATCGACGATGCACACTATCACCATTTGGCAATAACCAACCGGCAGCATTGGGCTTGCCCTCTTCTATAATATCTTCCTTTTCCCAGGCCTTAATTTCGCCAAAAGTATCTACCAAATCTTTGCTATTAAACACATAATCTCTGATGGTTCTATCGCTTTTGCAGAAAGTACCATCCTTATTTACATGAATTAAAGAAAGATAATATGGATTTATAAAAATCGGAATGCCTTTTTCTACTCCTAATTCAAAATTCTGAATAATTGATTTTGGGAGTCTGTAATCAGTAGTTTGCTGCAATTGCTCAACAGTACGAATTGCAAAACGTAGATGAAAGCGATAATCGTCCCACCATTTGCTAACAGTTTCTAATTTTTCAGTAAGAGTAACTTCACTGGTGAAGTGATAAATTTTATGAGGGTTTTTAGTGCTTTCGATAATTGGTATCAGACCTTTAATTACTCTAATTTTATTATCTTCACGGCGTTTTACGATTTTCTTATCAGTACCTTTTGGCAGCTCTTGCATTCTTTTCAGGAGCTGGTCATCAGTAATTTCTTTGCTTGCTTTATTAGTAAATGCTCTATCAAGTAGGTCGGTAATATCATCAAAGAAATCGGAAGTAGCATATACTTTATCTTCTCTAACAGCCTGCCATAACCAATAAAAAGTATGGCTAATAAATTTCTGATTGTTTCGGCTAGGATCAGCAAACTCAGCACCTTCATTCTCCAAAAGCACCAATAGCCTAACATAGGCAGCTTCCTTGCTTTTTATATGAAAATCTAAATTCTTATGGGATACTAATTTATTTTCAAGCCATTTCTTAAGAGCAGTTACATACTCTGAATAGCTAGAAGCTATTGTAATAATTGTAAAAAAAGTAGGATATCTTACTTCAATTCTATTTCGTATTTCCTTTTGTGTATTATTATAGTGATTTTCAATAAATGACATATGGTGTGTTTTCTTTAACTAATAACTGATTGTTGATTCCCAAAAATATAAATAGTAATTAATGTAAATGTAATCACTCCTAATAGAAATCAAAATTGGCGATTTAGAATTTATAAGCTATTATTTTATAGCTAAATCAAATAAAAACTGCTCCTTTCCTAAAAAATGGGCTCTTGATTTTTGGGATTGCAAATATAGTAAAAATAATTGAATTTCGAATATTTATTATTTTGTCTTTTCATACGGCTATTAACATTTTAAACTATCATTTATTAATCAAAAGTTTAATTATTAACGTGTATTTGATTAATTGTTAAAAAAATATTTATTCTATATACTAACTTATATTTACCTTTGTGCTTCATATTTCAATATTTTTTTGATACAAACAAATAATTGTAATGGTTAAACGAGAAAAACTTTATGATGCTTTTGGCGAGTTAATTTATGCCATTGCTATGTCAGATGGCGCAGTTCAGGAGGAGGAAATCAAAACATTAGAATTATTTTTAAGCCAACATCCTTGGGCTAAGGAGATTAAGTGGTCGTTTAATTACGAAAATCAAAAGAATCATACTGTAGAGGAAGCATATCAGAAAGCCATAGAAGTATGTAAAGAGAACGGCCCTGATCCCGAGTATAAGCTGATTTTGGATTTAATGACTAATGTTGCTGAGTCTTTTGACGGGATTGTTAAGCAAGAGAAAGAATTGATTGAAAAATTCAGAACAGACCTACGAGATCGGTTTATTAAAGATATGGAAGAGAATAAACTAGGCTACTTTGACAGAGATGGTTTCTAAACTTGAGAAAATATCAAGCCCTACTTTTGTAGTTTTAAAGAAAGCTGTAGAGGCTAATATTCATCATTTCAAACAAAAAGCTCAATCTAATAATCTTACTCTCCGACCACATTTCAAAACCCACCAAAACAATACTATTGCCAAGCAGTTTTATGATTTAGGAATTCGCAATATTGCAGTATCAAATATAGCAATGGCTGAAGAATTTTCTCATTTTCAGTGGGATGACATTAGCTTAGCTTTTCCTTTTAATATTCGCGAGATAGTTAAGCTTAATAAGATTAGTAAAAATACACAAATCACTATTTTAGTTGAAAGTATTGAAACCATTGACTTCCTTAATCAGAATTTAATAAACACAATTGGTGTATATATTAAAATTGATGCGGGATATAACCGAACTGGAATATCTTATAAGAATACAGCAATGGTTCAGCAGCTTATTAATAAGATTGAGGAATCTGATAAACTGATTTTAAAAGGACTTTTGTCTCATTTTGGAAATACATATTCTGCTAAATCAAAGGAGGAAGTTATTTCTATTTATAGCATAAGCATAAGTCTAATTGAGCAATTAAGACAAGGTTTGGATCAAGCTTATAATAATATTCCTATTTCAGTAGGCGATACACCATCAGTGAGTATTGTGGATGATTTTGGAAACGTAGATGAGCTGCGGCCAGGTAATTTTGTGTATTACGATTGGATGCAATACAAAATTGGCTCCTGTGAATTAAATCAGATTGCAGCAGTTATGATTTGCCCAATAGTAGCAAAGCATAATGATAGATTGCAGATAATTATTCATGGTGGTGCTGTTCATTTTTCAAAAGAGGGATATAGCGAAAATAATGAAATTAGATACGGACAAGCTGTTAATATGGATAATGATTTAAGTCTATCATTAATACCGGATACTTTTATCCAGTCTTTATCTCAGGAGCATGGTATAGTTCAATGCACTGAGGATTCTTTTGGTAAATTTGAAATTGGAGATTTAATGGTTTTTATTCCAATACATTCCTGTCTTACTGCTAATTTAATGAAGTTGGATATTGAATTTGTATAACTATAGGTTCGCCAAGGCAAATACTCATACTTTTATTTTTATGAATATTTTGCCACAAATGCACGAATTTATACGATTTGTTAATGGAATATTGAAAATAATAACACGAATTTAAGAAAACCCAATGGGTTTTCATATTAGTGAATTATAATTTTGTGATTTATAAAATTATATTCGGGTCAAGCTAAAAATCTGGGGGATTGTTATCAAAAAGAGTTATTATGGGTAATC
>JAOZKO010000233.1 GCA_029935325.1 Bacteroidales bacterium | reverse complement strand
ATAGTATGGGGCAGGTAATATTTGAAAAGCATGACTTGAAAAGTCAATATTTTGATTTAGTACTAAACTCTGGTATTTACTTTATACAAATACAGTCTGACAATTATAATAAAACGATTAAGTTTGTGGTAAGATAAACTATCAATTATAATCGTATAATGCAGTATAATAGGCATTTACAATCATGAAAGAAAGGAGAGCTACCCACAACAAAGGCTCATAAAGCATTGCGAATGAGGTTTGTATTTGAAAGTATGTACCTCGCTTTAAATTTAGTGCTAACTTGAAAGTAAAGTACTCCGGATTTCGCAACGCTTCATAGCCCAACCGTTTTTCTGTCTCGGTTTCGGCTAAATAAAACTAGGAGCTTCCTTTAGGTCACTTTAATATTTTGATACCAAATTAAAATCAAACCTGTCTATATATTCGTTATTTTTTTGCGTTTAACCTCCTTAAAAATTTAAACCATAACTTAGGCTATCCTTGAAATTTGTAAGTCGTTAAACAAAAAAATATTTAGAATATATTTCAACAGTTTGATATCAAATTGGTATAAGTCTCTAATCTTCACCAATAAAATAGGATACCGCTCCAATCCCTCAGGCAAGCTTAGGCATTGTAAAACAATAACTTCTTTAAATTCTAAACATTTATTTTTTCTTTTCGCTGCGCTTAAGGATATAGCTATCCACGTATTATACGTATTATGGCACTATTTGTCTTTTCCCGTTTAACGGCCTTACTTTTTTAATTCAAAAAAGCAGTATATTTGTCAATTGATTATTTATATAAACAAATAATCTATGAATATTTTTTATGTTTAAATTTATATTATTAATCAAGCTCTCATAGGTGAATATGGAAAAATTATATTTAGGGTTAGATATTGGGTCAATATCAGTAAATACTGTATTGGTGGATAAGGATCGCAATATTATTGAGAATCATTACGACTTTAGTCATGGAAAACCTTTTCATGTTTTAAGAGATGTGTTACAGGATGTAATTAAGCGTCATGGTGAAGATAAAATAGGGGTTGTTGCAATAACGGGTTCTGGTGGAAAAGTTGCCACAGAACTTATTGGTGGTCATTTTGTTAATGAGATTATTGCACATTCTTCTTCAGTTGCTGAGATGTACCCATATGCCCGTTCCGTAATTGAAATGGGTGGTGAAGACTCGAAACTCATACTAATGGAGAATAAAAAAGTAACACATAAGTCGCAATTGTCAGATTTTACAATGAATACACTTTGTGCTGCAGGAACAGGTTCTTTTCTTGATCAGCAAGCAAAAAGAATAGGTGTGTCTATTGAAAATGAGTTTGGTGAGATGTCACTAAAATCAGAGAGGCCCCCTCATATTGCTGGTAGATGTAGTGTGTTTGCAAAGAGTGATATGATACATTTGCAACAAATAGCCACACCTGTTCATGATATTGTAGCAGGTCTATGCTATGCTGTTGCGCGAAATTTTAAAAGTAATATGGCTAAAGGAAAAGAGTTGGAGAAACCAATTATTTTTCAAGGTGGAGTAGCAGCCAATGTTGGAGTAGTAAGAGCATTTAAGGATATATTTGATATAGATGAAGAGTTGATAATCCCTGAGTATCATGCTTCTATGGGGGCGATTGGCGCAGTGTTTTATACTTTAGATAATATTAAGGAGGAAGCACCTTTTAGAGGCTTCAATCAGCTTTATTCATATTTGGTTAATGAAAGAAAAAATGCTTCTCATCTGCTGCCTTTGAAAATATCTGATGCAAAGTACTTTACAGATGTAGTTTTTAAGCCAAACGGTATTGAGAAACTGGATGTTTATCTAGGTATTGACGTGGGTTCCTTGAGTACCAATGTGGTTTTAATTGATGATGAAAACAATGTTGTAGCTCGCAGGTATATTCCTACTGCAAGTAAGCCAATTGATGCTATAAAGCGAGGGATGTCAGAGATTAATGAAGAAATAGGAGATAAGGTTAGTGTAAAAGGAGTTGGAACTACCGGTTCAGGACGATACTTAACAGGAGACTTTATTGGAGCAGATACTATCCAAAATGAAATAACGGCGCAAGCAACTGCTGCTATAGCTTACGATCCAAGCGTTGATACTATTATTGAAATAGGCGGACAAGATTCGAAATACATTAGTATTGAGAATGGAGTTGTTGTAGATTTTGAAATGAATAAAGTATGTGCAGCAGGAACAGGTTCTTTTTTAGAAGAGCAAGCCGAGAAATTAAATATTAATATTAAAGAGGAGTTTGGTGAACTAGCCTTGGGATCTAGTGAGCCTGCTCGCTTAGGTGATCGGTGTACTGTGTTTATGGAATCGGATTTGAATTCTCAGCAGCAAAAAGGAACATCAAAAGATAGTTTGGTGGCGGGTTTGGCATATTCCATTGTGCACAACTACTTACATATGGTAGTAGGTGATAAAAAAATAGGTGATAAAGTATTTTTTCAAGGTGGTGTAACTAATAATAGAGCTGTGGTGGCAGCTTTTGAACAGGTACTTGGAAAAAAAATAATTGTACCCCCTCATTTTGATGTTACAGGAGCAATAGGTGTTGCTATTATCGCACGAAATGTAATTAATAAAAAAAATAGTACCGGAAGTTGAATAAGATAATATCCAAATGTCATGAGGAGAGAAAACAAAACTGAATCTAATACTAAGAAAACAAAATTTAAGGGCTTCGATATTGCCAAAACATCATTTACTATTGATAAATTTACTTGTAAATCAAGAATAGATGATGATGGAAAACCCTGTTCCAACTTTTGTGAGATTCAACGAATAAGAATAGATGGAGATAGCAAACCTTTGTATTATGGTGGTAGATGCGAAAAGTATGAAGTTAAAGAGCGGAAAGGAAAGGGCAAAGGTATTCCAAACCTTTTTCTTGAACGCATGGAATTGCTTTTAGGCGATTTTAAGGAGGAAGAGAATAATGGTAGAATTACTATTGGTATACCACGTGGCTTAACCATCTTTTATCAGTATTTTCCCTATTGGCGCACTTTCTTTCAAGAGCTAGGCTTTCATGTAGTTATATCAAGCACTTCAGACCGCCCGCTCGTCACAAAATCTTTAGGGATTGTTACAGCAGAAACATGTTTTCCTGTTGAATTGATGCATGGTCATGTGAAAGACCTATTAGATAAGGATATTGATTATGTTTTTACTCCTTTTGTAGTAAACCAAGAATCAGAGGAAAAAAATCCTACAAATAATACTAATTGTCCTTGGGTGCAAACCTATCCATTTATGGTACGTGGTGCGGTTGGCGCTAAGGAGTTTGGTGATCGAATGTTAATTCCAACATTGCATTTTAGGTTTCCAAATACTTTGAAAAAAGAGCTTAGTACTTTTATGAAGGATAAGTTCGGAATTTCAAAATCAAAGACTACTAAAGCAATTCAGTTGGCAAATAATGCTCAAATGGATTTTGTGCATGCTGTAGTGAAGAGGGGAAAAGCAGTTTTAGATAAACTTCCTAAAGATAAGGTAGCTCTTGTAATTATTGGAAGACCCTATAATACAAATGACCCAGGATTGAACCTTAATATTGTTAAGAAGCTTATTAATCTAAATGTGCTTCCTATACCAATTGATTATTTGCCTCTCCACGAAGAAGATATTAATCATGATTATACTATGATGTATTGGCCAAATGGTCAAAAGATATTATCGGCATCACGCATTGTGGCTAAAAATGAAGGATTGCATCTTGTGTATATGGGTAATTTTAGGTGTGGCCCTGATTCTTTCCTATCGCATTATGTGAGTGAAGAGCTGAAAGGTAAACCGTATTTGCAAATAGAAGTGGACGAGCATAGTGCTGATGCAGGTATGATAACGCGTTATGAGGCTTTTTTGGATAGCTTAAAGGGATATAAAAAAGTTCATAAAACAGAATATAAAAAATTTAGACCTGGTGCCATGCGTTCGAGTACGGACACCAAGCGAATTCTTTATATCCCTTATATGAATGATAATGCTCATGCCTTGGCGGCAGCAATTCGAAGTACGGGTATGGAGTCTGAAGTGCTTCCAATGCAGAATAATGAAGATATTGAATTAGGACGAAAATACACCTCTTCGAGGGAGTGTTTTCCTATGACAGCTACTACAGGTAATTTTTTACGAAAATTGATGGAGCCCGGTGTTGATCCAAAGAAAATTAGCTTTTTTATGCCTGATCATAATGGTCCATGCCGCTTTGGACAATATAATAAGTTTCAGCGTATAATTTTTGATCGCTTAGGATATAATGATGCTGAAATTATTTCTCCCGCCAATGATGGTGCCTATGAAGATATATCTGATGGACAAGGAAAAAAACTACGGTTTAGAGCGTGGAAGGGTTTTGTTGCCATAGATTTACTAAGAAAAATGCAACAGGAGCGGAGGCCTTATGAAGTGAATAAAGGCGATACAAATAAGGTGTATGACCAAGCATTGAAAGATGTATCGATGTCTATTGAACAAGGGGCAGATGATCTTCCAGAGGTTTTAGAGCGTTTGGCAAATAATTTTAAGAATATTGAAGTTGTTGATGGGCCAAGAAAGCCAGTGATTCCTATTATTGGTGAGATATTTATGCGTGATAATGCATTCTGTAATGGATCTATAGTTGAGAAATTAGAAGAAATGGGAGCAGAAACAATAATAGCACCATTTGCTGAATGGATTTCTTATTCATCATATCGATATTGGAGAGACAGTATTTGGAAGAAGGATATTAAAGGTTTATTTAAGTCGAAGGTTCAGGAGTACTCCCAGAAATTTTCTGCACATAAACTACATCAAGCAGTTGGAAATGCTGTTGAATTTCAAAGAGATATTCCATTAAATGATATGCTTGAAAAATGCGAGCCTTATATTCACAAAGATTATGATGGTGATCCAGCTTTGGCTGTTGGTGCAGC
>JAOZKO010000034.1 GCA_029935325.1 Bacteroidales bacterium | reverse complement strand
GGTAAAATAGAGGTTAAGCATATTAATGTAAAACCAACTAATGCTACCGAAGGAGCTGACCAAGAAGCAAAAGCTAAGATTGATGAAATTGCAGCAAAAATAAATTCCGGGAAAATTAGCTTTGAGGATGCTGCAAAACAATATTCAGATGATAAAGGCTCTGCAGAAAAGGACGGTCTTTTACCCGCATTTGAAGTTAGCAGAATGGTGCCAGAATTTATTAAAGCAATATCTACACTTAAGGTTGATGATATTTCAAAACCTATAAAAACAGAGTATGGATGGCACCTTATTAAACTTGTAAGATCTATTAAGATTCCACCTTATGAAGAATATCTTCCTACTCTGAAAGGAAAAGTATCCAGAGATAGCAGATCAAATCAAAGTAAAGAATCTGCTATTACAAAGTTTAAAACAGAATTTGGTTTTAAAGAATATCCTAAAAATTTGACAGCATTTTATAGCGCAATTGATTCAAATATTTATAAAAATTCGTGGAAAGCAGATATGGCAAAGTCATATACTAAGGTCCTTTTTAAATTAGATGGTAAAAAATATTCTCAGCAGGATTTTGCTAAGTATGTAGAGCAAAATCAAGTGATGAAGAATAAAGGTACATTCCGATATTTTACAGACAAACTTTATGCTAGCTGGGTTGATGATATAGTAATGGCATATAAAGATTCTAAACTTGAATCGCAGTATGTGGAATTCAAGATGCTAGTACAAGAGTATCATGATGGGATATTGCTATTTGCAATTAGTGATGAAGAAGTATGGGGAAAGGCAATTCGCGATACTGTGGGATTAAAAGAGTTTCATAATGAAAATACTGCAAAATACCAGTGGAAGGAAAGAGTTGATGCTGTAATTTATAAGTGTAGTAGCGATTCAATAGCAAAGCTTGTGAAAAATTGGTTGAAAGAGGGTATTGAACTAGATTCAATTATAAGAATGGCTAATCAACAGTCTGCATTAAATCTTCATTTCGAAAGAGGTAAATATGAAGCAGGTAGTAATGAAGTTATTGATAAAGTGAAAAAGGAAGTTGGGATTTCAGAGATTATAAAGCTTGAAAAAACCTATGTAGTTATTGATATTAATGAAATAATTCCACCTCAAAGTAAGTCTTTGGACGATGCACGAGGTCTTATAACAGCAGATTATCAAAATCACCTTGAAACAAAATGGATTGAAAGACTGCATAAAGAACATACAATAGTTGTTAATCGAGAACTTTTAAAGCAAGAATAATTGATTAAATTTATCTACATAATAGGAGCCCTTTTTCTGTTGTCATCTTGTGATTTTAAGCAAGATGAGCGGAAGCTTATTGCCCAAGTTTATGATTATAAGCTATACGAAGACGAACTGTTGGAACGTATTCCTGAAGGGATTAACTATGATGATAGTGTATTATTAGTTAGCGATTATATTAACCAGTGGACACATCATCATGCTATTTTGCAAAAGGCTAAGACCAATGATTTAAGAATAGAGAGTGAAGATTTGGAACTAGAAAAGCAGGTTGAAGAGTATAGAAATACTATGCTGATATATAGATATACGAAGCGCTTAATCGAGCAAAAGCTAGATACAATTGTTGATTATGAGGAGGTTGAAGTTTATTACGATGCTCATAAGGAAGAATTTACACTGAAGGATGATATTGTGCAAGTAGCATTTCTTAAGCTTCCATTAGAGTCAAAGAACTTAAAACAAATACGAAAACTCCTTAGAGACTATAAAGAAGAGGATAATATTAAAATCAGAAAAATTGCAGAAGATAAAGCTGTAAACTATTTCTTAGATGATAATACATGGATATTGTTTGATGATTTATTAAAGGAAGTGCCTCTTCAAACCTATAATAAATCCTTATATTTACAGAATAATAAATTTATCGAAGTAAAAGATTCTCTTTTTACATATATGTTGAGAATCAATAACTATAGAATTCAAGATAATTTGTCACCTTTGAGTTTTGAATATGATAGAATAAGAACAATCATTATTAATATGAGAAAAATGGAGCTTATAGAAAGGATGAAAAGAGATGTTTTTATTGAAGCACAAGAAAAGGGAGCTATTAATATTGCAAATTAAACGATTATTAATGAAAGGTATTAGAATATATAAAATAGTAGTAAGAACTTTTGTACTTGTATTATTCAGTATAATTACATTTCAACTCAATGCCCAAAAAACAGTTATTGATAAAGTAATAGCAATTGTTGGCGGTAACGAAATATTATATTCAGATGTTGAAAATCAATATATGCAGTACCTAATGCAAGGATACACTTCTGATGGCGATGCTATTAGATGTCAAGTTTTTGAAGAGGTTTTGTTTGCAAAGTTGCTTTTGAATGAAGCTCAATTGGATAGTGTTGAAGTGTCAGACGAAATGGTTGAAGGAGAAATGGATAGGCGCTTGCAGTATTTTATTTCGCAGATTGGCTCACAGGAAAAGTTAGAGCAGTATTATAATAAAACAATTCTAGAGATTAAGAATGACTTAAGAAATACTATTCACGACCAAATGCTTTCAGAGCAAGTGAAAACAAAGATTACACAGAATGTAACTATTACTCCCTCGGAGGTTAGGGAGTTTTTCCATAAAATACCTAAGGATAGTATTCCTTTAATAGGCTCAGAATATGTATATTCTCAAATTATTATGATTCCAAAAATTCTACCAGAAGAAAAAGCCTATGCTAGGCAAAAGCTTGAAGGTATTAGAAAACGTATTATTGAAGGTGAGAATTTTGAATCAATGGCGAGAATATATTCCGAAGATCCTGGCTCTGCAATAAAGGGCGGTGAATTAGGAGATTTTAGTAGAGGAGTAATGTATCCTGAGTTTGAAGCAGCTGCTTTTGCTTTGCAGCCCGGTGAAATTAGTCCAATTATTGAAACAGAAGCAGGCTTTCATATTTTAAAACTTATAAAACGTAAAGGTGATTATATAAATGTTAGGCATATTCTTATCATGACTAAAATTTCTCCAATGTCACTAGAAATAGCTAAGGCGAAATTAGATAGTGTATATCAATTGATTGCATCAGGTAAAATTGCTTTTGAAGTAGCTGCAATGACATATTCTGATGATGATTCAAAATATAGTGGAGGAGTAGCAATAAACGCACAAACAGGAAGTAATATATTTACTCCTGAGCAGATTGATAAACAGCTGTTCTTTAAGCTTGATAAAATGAACGTTGGGGAAATATCTCCTCCCGTTCTTTATGAGAAGGAAAGAAATCTTAAAGCATTACGGATAATTCGCCTAGATAAAAGAACAAAGCCTCATAGAGCAACATTAGAGGAAGACTACGACAAGATACAAGAGTTTGCTCTAACGCAAAAGAAATCTGATGCTGTGGGTAAGTGGATAACTGAAAAATCTGAAAAAACATATATTATTATTTTGGACAAGAAGTTGAAGCAGTGTAATTTTACATATGAGTGGGAATAATATGGATACAAAATTTAATAACGAAAAGGAAGCTTTTGATGCTCTAACGGCAAAGTATGCTTTGTTGAAAACAGAGATTGCTAAAATAATTGTTGGGCAAGACGAAGTTGTGCGAAATTTGTTAATCTCAATATTTAGTAATGGACATTGCCTTTTGGTCGGAGTTCCTGGCTTGGCAAAAACATTAATGGTAAGTACTCTTGCTCAGGTTCTAGGTATTGATTTCAAAAGAATACAGTTTACACCAGATTTGATGCCTTCTGATATTATCGGTACCGAAATTCTGGATGAGAACAGAAAATTTAAGTTTATCAAGGGGCCAGTATTTACAAATATTGTACTTGCTGATGAGATAAACCGTACTCCCCCAAAAACTCAAGCAGCATTGCTAGAGGCTATGCAAGAGCGTAGTGTTACGGTGGCAGGAAATAATTATATTCTAGACCAGCCTTTCTTCGTTTTAGCAACTCAAAATCCAATAGAGCAAGAAGGTACATACCCACTTCCGGAGGCTCAATTAGACCGTTTTATGTTCAATCTTATTCTTGATTACCCTTCATTTAATGAAGAGTTGGATATTGTAAAAGGAACAACAGGTAATTTTATAGGTAATGTATCAGAGGTTATTAGTGGTGAAGAAATTATGTATTTTCAGCAACTAATTAGAAAATTACCAGTTGCTGATAATGTTTATAAATACGCTGTTAGTTTAGTTAATTCTACCCGACCAGCTACTGACTTAGCTCACGAATATGCTAATAAATATCTTTTATGGGGAGCAGGTCCACGTGCCTCACAATTTCTAATAATTGCAGCAAAAGTACATGCCGCTTTTAACGGAAAATTGTCTCCAGATATTGAGGATGTTAAAGCTATTGCTCCTTCAGTATTGCGCCACCGCCTTGTTAAAAATTATAAGGCTGAAGCAGATGGCTTTAGTATTGAGGACTTAATAAATGCCTTTATTGAAGCTTAATCATAGATTTTTCTAGATGGATTACTATCTTTAATTCTTCCACAATCCAATGTGGAAAAAAACATCATAGTTTATTGCTTCCCCCTTTGTATTGACTTACTTTTGAGATTCAATATTCTAATTATGAAAACTTTAAAAAGTATATTTGCTTTAATTATTATTTTATTTGTTTCTGTCGGTGTTAATGCACAAGAGTCTGATTCTGATAAATATATCGAGAAGTATAAACTAATTGCCATCCAACATAGGTTTTCCTATAATATACCCGCAGCTATTACTTTGGCGCAAGGAATGCTTGAATCGGGTCACGGTAAAAGCAGACTAGCTACTGAGGCAAATAATCACTTTGGAATAAAGTGCCATAGCGATTGGAAAGGAAAACGGATTTATAAAGATGATGATGCTAAGGACGAATGCTTTCGAGTTTATGATAATGTAGAGGAGTCCTATACCGATCATGCTATTTTTTTATCAACAAAAAGTAGATATGCTTTCCTTTTTGAATATAAAATTACAGATTATAAATCCTGGGCAAAGGGTCTGAAAAAAGCTGGTTATGCTACGAATCCACAATATCCTCAGCGATTAATTGACTTGATAGAAAGATATGATTTGGCTCAATATGATAAGATGAGTGAGGCTGATTTTAAAAAACTATTATTACTTGATGGGCAAGATCCAGCTGTAGTATTACCTGATGATACAAATGCAATAGCAAGCGTTATTCCTCTTAAGAAAAACAAGCACAAAGGCCCTCACAGTATTTTGTATCGCAATAGAGTGAAATATATAATTGTACACGAAGGTGAGGGTGTATTACAAATTGCTCAACTGTTCAATGTTTCTCCAAATCAGATTTATAAGTATAATGATATGGCGAAAGGTAGCCAAATAAAAGTAGGAATGATGCTGTACCTACAACCAAAACGTCGTAAGGGAGATTTAAAATACCATTCAGTAAAGAAGGGGCAAAGCCTTTGGGAAATTAGCCAAATACATGGTATAAAATTGAAATGGCTTTTAAAGAGAAATAACTTAAAAAGCGATGCAAAGATAAATGTTGGAGATAAATTGAATCTGAAAAAGACTAAGAAGTTAAAATAGAATTGAATTTAAGGCAGACACTATATAAGCTTCTAGTTTACAACATTTACATAATTAGCATAAAACGCAAATATCTTCTCCACATAAGCATAAGTCTCTTTTCCATGGCAATATCCATACTTTACATCAGGGTCGTTATAGTATTTTGGATTCGATTTAAGGATAATAAAAGTATCAACACTTTGTGTCCATTGGTTTGGATTTTGATTATTCTTTTGTGCGAGTTTTCGTGCATCAATAATATGCCCCATGCCCACATTATATGATGCCAATGCAAATTTTATTTGTTCTGTTTTTGAAATCTCAGGTTCATCAAATTTGCCCAGCAAATATTTTAAATATTTTACTCCTGCTTTAATATTTTCTTCAGGATTAAATGGATCTTCAAGGCCAAATTTCTTTGCTGCAGCAGGCATTAGCTGCATTAGTCCATTTGCTCCTGCCCAACTATTTGCCTCTGCATTAAATCTTGACTCTTGGTTTATTACAGCAGCTAATAATCGCCAATCCCAATCAAGTTCTTTAGCATACTTCTTTATAATATCATCATAAGGAGAAATTCCGCCACCTCTTAAAGGTAAGAACTCCTGATCGGTATAGAAACTTTTCTTCTTTGTTTTATAATACTTACTATTTAAGATGGCATACTTTCTTGTTTTTTTGAATTCCTTCAGCCATAAATTAATTTCGTAAAGAAGTGAGTCGGCACCTTTTGGAATTGCCCAAGCCAGCCTCTGCTGTGTACTCAAACACATGCTATAATCTATTTTAGAGTCGTAAGTGGCATTTGCTTTGGCAATACGCTCGTCGCATGCAGTATAGTTTATTTGACCATTGGCAACCATCAGAACTAGTTCCTCCATAGTATGAATAGTGTCAATAACTATATCAAAATCAGTGGCACTCATATCTTGCAAATGCTTGAGGTTATTAATAAATATGGTGCCTTTTTGAACATATATCTGCTTATTTTCCAAATCCATAACGGTTTTGATATAATCAGCAGTATCACTTTTTTTTCTGCTATATTTCTTTCGTTGAACCAATACTTGCCGATTAAAACCTATTGATTCTGTAAATTGAATTGTTTTCTCCCGAGTTCTGGTATGGGTAATATCCATTGCAACCAAATCTCCCTTGCCATCATTTAGCATTTCAAGAGCTTTTTGTAGGTCTTCCTCAACAATAATCTCAAAATCCCAATCCTTGCTTTTTGCAAATGCTTTTACCAAATCATAATGAAAACCCATAGGCTGCCCTTTGTAAACAAAGTATGAAGTAGAATTATTATGAGTGAGAATATTTATTTTATTTCGCTTTTGAATATTTTGCAGAGTATTAACGCTAATGCTCTTGGGGATTTTATTTGTTTTTGACTTGCTTGAGGTTTTTGGGAGTGTTAGCATAAAACCCAGAATAATAATTAATATTATTCCAATGATAAAGATAAACCGCTTTTTTGAACGTATAAAACTCATATGTAAACTAAATATTAAGCGAAGATAGTGAAAATATGCACAAGCTGGATTATGTGTTGTTTTTGCACACTTGTTTAGCGAAATACAAATCCAAATATTCCTATATTCGCCCTTTCAAAATATTACTACAATGAACAAGCAAATTGACAAAAAGATTATAGAATTTATAGATCAGCATCATGTGTTGACACTTGCTACCACTGCCAATGAACAAGCATATGTTGCCAACTGTTTTTATATTTTTCTCCCAGAGGAAAATACGTTTATTTTCACCAGCGACCCAAAAACTCGCCATGGAAATGAAATGCTAAGTAATTCTAAAGTTGCGGCAAGTATTGTTTTGGAAACAAAAGCCATTGGTAAAATACAAGGTTTACAAATTATTGGAAATAGTATTGCTTTAACAGAAGAGGCTGAAAAGAAAGCAAAAAAGGCATACTTAAGAATATACCCCTATGCAATTCTTAAGCTAGAAACCATGTGGGCGCTAAAAGTAAATTTCTATAAGTTAACCGACAACAGACTTGGTTTTGGAAAGAAGTTAATTTGGGAAAGCTAAATTGTGGTTATGGAAGAGCAAGAAATACAATCTGAATTAGAAGCAGGTAAAGAATTTAAGGAATTGGTTTTCCCTAAGGAATATGGCATTGGTAGATCCTTTGTTGGTGGTGATGAAAATGGGAAGCGACTGAGGGTTAAATATTTTATAAACAAAGGGAATAAGCAATTCTGTGCAAAGGTGTTTTTTGGAGAATTGGCTCAAGGCCCTCCTTCTCATGCTCATGGCGGAAGTATGGCAGCGGTACTAGATGAAGCAATGGGATTGGGAGCATGGGCAGCAGGATATTCAGTGGTGGCAGCAAAAATCACTGTAGAATACCTAAAAATGCTTCCGCTAAATTCGGTTGTTAGTGTTGAAGTAATGGTAGATAGAGTTGAAGGTCGTAAGGTATGGATGAAAGCTTCAATTATTAATAACGACAATAGTATTATCTCAAAATCTGAAGGACTGTATATTATTGTACCTGATGATAAGCTTGGGAATAATGATTTGCATAAGAAACTTATGGAGCAGATTGTTGGTTGAGGTTAAGGTTTTTAAGTTTTTAGGTTTTTAGGTTTTTAGGTTTTTCGGTTTTCCTGTTTTCCTGTTTGGTATTTCCTTTACCACCCTTTCCAATCCCTTACAATTCCTTTACAATTCCTTTACAATTCCTTTACCACCCTTTCCAACCCTTTACAATTCCTCACAATTCCTTTACAATCCCTTCCAACCCTTTACAATTCCTTTACCACCCTTTCCAACCCTTTACAATTCCTTTACAACATCTTCCAACCCCTTACAATTCCTTCTCCGAAACAGGCAATCCAAGAATAATTTCTTTTAGTTCTACTTTGCCAGCAGCGCTCATATCTTTTCTGTTTTCGATACACTGAGTGACTTTTTTCTTAAACTTCCAGCAGGTCATCTGTCTTAAATCAAGCGTTTCGGATAGCTCTGCCGTGGAAATTGATGGTGAGTTGCAGACGATATGAGCTAACCTAAAAGCATCAGGAAGGTGTATTTTGCATCGGTGAAACATGGTATGAGCTGTAGCTGATTCTTCGTGTTTGCATTTGGTGCATCTTCTTGCATAGGGAGTTTTGCCCGAGCAGTATCTCGTATGCCCACAGTGTTTGCACACATATCCATCTTGCCATTTCTCTTCAGCAAGAAAGGCTAAACATTTTTCTTCATCATTGAAAAATGTCTCGAATTTCTTAATATTTATCTTGTCAAAAATGGTTAACATAAATTAAGATACATCTAAAGTGTTGTTAATCAAATAATTTACTTGAGTAAGCGTTAATTGTAATGCAAAAGTAGAAAAAATAGTGATATTAATGCGCTAAATATGAAAATAAATATTACTTTTGCCGCGCAATCAGAAATTGAAATCAGGCTTTAATTAAAATGAGCCATTATAAGTTTTGAATAATATGAAGAGGAATTTGATATCATTAGTTTTAGTAGGTCTTTTGTTTTGTGGTTTTACATCATGTAATAATGCTGAGGCAATTAACGACACTACTACAAATGTGCAAAGTGAAGAAGTACAAAAGGTTGTAGAATCTGATCCAACTATTTTGGAACCTGCTACTAATGCAGCTGATATTGTTGCTGATCAATCAGCAAGTGCTGAAGGAACAGGAAAAGTTCGAAAAATAACAACAGCTACTTTTATTGCTGAGATTTTTGATTATAAAGCAAATCCAACAAAATGGGTTTATAAAGGTGATAAACCAGCAATTATTGATTTTTATGCTGACTGGTGTGGTCCTTGTAAGCGAGTTGCTCCAATTATGGACGAATTAGCTTTAAAATATAAAGGTCAAGTAAATTTTTATAAGATAAATACTGATGAGGAAAAAGAGCTTTCAGGTAGTGTATTTGGAATCCGTTCTATCCCTAGTATTTTATATATTCCTGTAAATGGGCAACCATCAATGTCGCAGGGAGCATCTCCAAAGGAGACTTATATTCAGCAAATTGACGCATTACTAAAGAAATAATAACATATAAAATTATATATAATGACAGAAGTATTAAATAAACAGACGTTTTTAGACAAGGTATTTAATTACGAAAAAAATAAGGATTGGGTTTTTGAAGGAGACCTTCCTTGTATTATTGATTTCTATGCAGATTGGTGTCAGCCATGTAAAATGGTAGCTCCTATCTTGGAAGAATTATCAGATGAATATGCTGGTAAAATCAATATTTATAAAGTGAATACAGAAGTAGAGCAGGAATTAGCTGGTGCTTTCGGTATCAAAAGTATTCCTTCAATGTTGTTCTGCCCAGGCGAAGGACAACCACAAATGGCTGTTGGCGCATTGCCAAAAGAGTCATTAGTGCAAGCAATTAATGATGTCTTGCTTAAGAAGTAATTCTTAGCAAGTTTTTCATATATTAGGTTTTAGGTTAGAAAAGGGTAGAGCAATCTGCCCTTTTTGTTTTTTATAGGATTTTCTTCTAATAATACTTCGTTGAGTTTTTGTTTCTCGCAAAGACGCAAAGGCGCAAAGGGTTGATTTTGTGATTATTATACATTATTGCGTAAAGCCGTAATTGCCTGACTATGTGATATATATAAAGCATTAACGGAGTCTTGTTCTAAATAATATCATTTTTAGAATTTTCCTATATCAAAAAATAATATTTTTGCCATATGTATATATCAATGAGCAAATGACTAAAATAATACTTACTTCAGCGTACTTTCCTCCCATTAGCTATTTCTCGCAAATAGCCAAAGCTCATACTGCCTTTATCGAAGCTCACGAGAATTTTCAGAAGCGAAGCTACCGTAATAGATGCTATATTGCTGGACCAAACGGAAAGCAGATGCTTAATGTGCCGGTTGTTCGCCCTAACGGAAATCATACTGCAATACAAAAGGTGATATTCTCAACTGATGTGAATTGGAAGCAAAAACATTGGAATTCTATTATTACAGCATATAATTCGAGTCCATTTTTACTCTATTACGAAGATGAAATTAAAGAAGTTTTTTTTCAAGAGTACCCTTCTCTGTGGGAAATGAATACGCAGCTATTAAAATTGATGCTTAATCTGCTGCAAATTAAAACAAAGGTAGAAATCAGTAATTCCTATGAAGTTTCACCTAAAGAAATTATAGATTTACGGAAATCAATTCAGCCTAAATTAAGCTTTGAATCAGATAATAAACCTTATTTACAAGTATTTGAAGATAGAAATGAATTTATTCCAAACTTAAGTATTCTTGATTTGTTATTTAATCTTGGACCAGAGGCAGAATCATATTTGTCAAGCTAGGAGATATACGATAAAGTGGTTATTCAGCAGAAAACTCTTGTAGCATTTTGCGATAAGCAGAGAAAATATTGGCTCTAGAGATAAAACCTAAATATTTTCCATTTTCTACAATAGGGATATTGTAAATACCAGTATTCTGAAATTTCTTAACAATCTCCGAAACTTTCTCTCCAGAATTGATAATTATTTCGGGAATAAACATCACATCTTTTATCAGAATTTCATTATAAAGCTCAGGTTTGAAAATAACCTTACGTACATCAGCCATTACTACAACTCCTTTGAAATTGTTTTCTTTATCAACTACTGGAAATATATTTCTTTCAGAATTAGAAATAATATGCACTAAATCGCCTAGATTTTGCTCAGCACTAATGGTCTTAAAATCGGTCTCAATTAAAACATTTGCATCAAGAAGTTTTAAAATAGTATTATCAGCATGATGAGTAATTAGATGACCACGTTTAGCAAGTTGGATTGTATAAACGGAGTTCTTTACAAATATTCGGGTAGTAAGATATGATATAGTTGCCACGAGCATTAAAGGTACAAACAGCTGATATCCACCTGTGATTTCTGCAATAAGAAAAATTGCAGTTAAGGGGGCTTGTAGGTTTCCAGAAATTGCACCAGCCATTGCCACTAAAACAAAGTTCTCGGTAGTAACTTCATAGCCCATTAGGTTTGCTATAATGGTAAAAGCAATACCTGTATTAGCACCAATAAATAGGGTTGGAGCAAATATTCCACCAACACCACCAGCACCAAAAGTAACTGATGTGGCTATTACTTTAAATAGTACAACTAAAGCTAAGAATATAACCAATGCGTATTCTCCTTCAAAATGATTGAAGAAACTAAAATCATTAACATATTTATAATTTCCTGAAAGGGCTTCGTTTATAACTTCATAACCCTCACCATATAATGCAGGGAAAAGAAAAATAAGCACTCCTAAAATTAATCCACCAATTGTAAGCCTATAAACCCAATTTTTCTGCTTTTCAAAAAGAGTACCAATAAAGGTATAAACCTTTGTGAAATACACTGATACTAATCCTGTAACAACACCCAAGGAAGCATAAAGAGGTAAGTCCGACAACTCATAATTATCTTTTAGCTCAAAATGATAAAGTACATCAGGACCCATTATAGTATATGAGGTAAGAACGGCGGCTATTGTAGCAAGTAGTAAAGGAATTAATGATGTTGCGGTGAGGTCGATCATAATTACTTCAATAGCAAAAATAATTCCTGTAATAGGGGCTTTGAAAATTGCAGACATAGCACCAGCCGCAGCAGCGCCAAGTAGTATAATCTTATATTTATATGATAATTTGAATATTCCACCATAGTATGAGCCAAAAGCAGAACCCGTAGCTACAGTAGGTCCTTCAAGTCCTACAGAACCACCAAAGCCAACAGTTAGGGCGCTGCTAATAATTGATGAAAACATATTATGCTTTTTAATCCGACCTTTTTCTTCGGATATGGCATAAAGCACACTAGGAATTCCATGCCCCACTCTTTGGCGAATAATATATCTGCCAAATAAAACAGCTAAGAAGATTCCAAAAATAGGATAAGCAAAATAAGCATAATGCTGGATGCTTTGAAAGGTATCCATTTTTAGTACTACTTGAATAAAGTGTACTGCATTTTTGATAATGGCAGCAATAATTCCAATGGTAATCCCTAATAAAATACTAACGATGCTCAAAAACTGAACATCAGTTAAGTATTTATTCCTCAGGTTTGTAATATGTGAAATTATGCTTTTCATTAATAAATCGGCTATTAGAAAAAAAATCATGCAAATTTAGACATTTATATGAGACTAAAATTTAGTTTTTTTAATTCTATTTGTCCTAAACAGTGGGAGTGCGACTTAAAGTCGCGCCCCCACTCGCTAAAGCTGCGGTGATTGAAAAGTGGCTTCGCTCTGTGTGAATATTTTAAAGGCTTGGGAAGTCCTCCTTGGCGAAGGAGGTGGGTATTTTTCCGAATAGGTTTTGTTTTTCAGAATGAATGTTCTGAAAAATGCTCGGAGGATTGATTAAGTGCCTAAAAATCAATCCCCCGCCACGCAATTCCCTCGCTGCCCCCTTTTCTAAGGGGGATTATCCCGCTTTGATAATTTTCATAAGGGAATAAGATTTGTGTAAACTCAAAGTCCTTCTTGTCGAAAGATTTAACTAAAAGACTCGCCGCATCTTAAAGACACACTGAGTCTAGCTAGAGATACTAGTGGGAGTGCGACTTTAAGTCGCGCCCCCACAAAGTTCTTTACACCACAAGATAAATTCGTACGGTAGCAGCAAAAGATTTATACTAAAAGAAACTTTTTTGATTTTGTTTGATTTTAGACTGGACTCATCAAGAAAAAAATGAAAAGAATAATTAGAAATAAAAACGATTGATTGATTGATTGATTGATTGATTGATTGGTTGATTGAATGATTGAATGAATGATTGGGTGATTGATGATTGGGCGAAAAGGAGAAGTTGAGAGTTGGAGAGTGGGTGATTTGCATGGCAGGTGAAGCCTTCACTTTTTGGTATGGGATGTTGAGAAAAGGTGATTGGCCTATTTGTGAAATAGCTATTCTGTTAATATGCTCAAAGGAGCTCGGAAAATACAAAGATAAACCTACATTGTTACTGCATTTCAGCACATTTGGTTATGGTCCAAAATATATATTCGAGCCAAAGCAAAAAAAACCATAAATTGCAAAGTTATTTTACTAAAAAATGTGACAGAATCTGTTTTTAGCATTAAATATCGTTTTCTTATAATGCAATATCAACCAGGGCGTTATAAATTCACTATGTGACTGAGGTGGCGAAGCTACGTAAAGGTGACAAATTTTCAGCATCGGTTTTTCTTTTTTTATGGGCTTTGAATAAGTTTTTCATTATTCTGACATATATGGTTGCCAATTTACAATTAATACCTTTTCTTCATCTATCTTAAAGTAGCCATAGTCATAGCAAAAGTTGTAAATATTGTTTGCTTTGGTGGTATAACTGTGAGTATGATACCTAAAATCGAAACCTAATTTGTCAAGATATTCTCTGCGAATAGTGGTTCTTCCTTCTGGGTTGAATTGTTTTAATATTTTTCGATTCTTACGAAGAGTTTTGTTTATCTCAATAATTAGTGCTTCATGTTCACGTTTAATTTTACTATTAAAAGTATTACGGCATTGGTCATCACAGAATTTTTTATCTGATCGCCCAATAATTGTTTCACCACAGGATTTGCATTTTACTGACATAATTATAAAATTTATCTAAATAATTAAAGCACAAAGATATAATAATTTCTATTCGTTTTAATAAACGGTTATATCCGACTATAGTCGTTTATTAAAACGCTTAGATTGCCTTTCTAGCTTATATTTGTCGAAATCATAAAAACAATATTGATTATGACACAGAATATAAGACCCAATAATCAGGCAGTCAAGCAGAAAATATATTTGAATAGGATTGAAATTGATAATAAGAAATGCATTAAATTATTTTTCTTTAAACCACCTAACCAATCTATTATAAGGAGAATAAGCAATAATGACTGGATAGAATTTGATACAAAGATAGGAGTTTATTATTCTATAGAGCAGAGCAATACTGTAGGATTGCTTACAGAGTTATTTGATGATATTGCAGATATAACTCCTTTTTTGGATTATAAAAAACGTAAATCATTTACTGTTAATAAGCAGAATATTGGAATTGGATTTGAACCAGTAAATATTCAAAAGCGTGAGGGTTTAATTTCTATTACCCTACTACCAATACAAATTAAAGGAAAAAAATACATTGGAATAAAACATCGTTTTGAAAAGAGTGTTTATTGGGAATTAAAGTTAGAGCGGTATATTAATTGGAATTCTGAATTAAGATTATGGGTATTTGAGAGCACAAATACAAATATCAACAAACTATATAAACTCCTAACTGATAAGTATTTTATTAAAATTAGTGCCAGTATAGAAATAAGCGATATATGGTTGAGACAACAGATATTGGAGCAAGTTTATATAAAGGATATTTATTATAAAACTTGTCCGAAGGAGTATTTGGCTTTTATGCAATTGCATAATTATACCAATTTGAAATCAGAACTGTCGAAATAAATTCTAAATATTTTTTTGTTTTAGAAGCTTCAAAATTCAAGCATAGCCTGAGTTACGGTTTAATTTTTAAGTGCAATAAAACGGAAAAAGATAACGAATTTATCGGCAGTTTTGGTTTTAATTTGGTATTTGGCTTGGAATACG
>JAOZKO010000033.1:4336-15174 GCA_029935325.1 Bacteroidales bacterium | reverse complement strand
CAAAGTCAGAATCAATAATATCTAATTGAATAACTTGCTTAAGAGTAGGGTAGTCTTTATATTTTTTTCTAAGTATCTCGCAGTAATTATCTCTAAGATCGCTAAGGCTAATATCTAATTTGTTATTTAGGAAATATTCAGAGATATTACCAATACCACTACCTATTTCCAGGACATTACCAGAGCAATAAGGTTTAATAGTATTATACATCCAGCTATTAAAGCGTTCTGCTTCAGCAACTACCTCAAGGGTTTCCATTCCCTCTTCATCTACGGCTTTGAATGAGAAATCTTCGCTCATGCTTTCTTATCCCAAATATTATACTTCATAATGCAGTAAATGGCTCTTACACCATCTTTCCAACCAATCTTTTTACCCTCTTCAAATGTTCTTCCATAATAGCTGATACCCACTTCGTAAATTCGTAAATCCTTAATTCTAGAAATTTTTGCAGTTACTTCAGGCTCAAATCCAAAGCGGTTTTCTTTAAGCTTTATATTTTGAATAATATCAGTACGGAAGAGCTTATAGCAGGTTTCCATATCTGATAAATTAAGGTTTGTAAAGGCATTTGAAATAGCTGTTAAAAACTTATTTCCTATTGAATGCCAATAGAATAAAATACGATGTGGAGTTCCACCAGCAAATCGAGAACCATAAACAACATCAGCCACACCTTTTACGATAGGCTTAAGAAGGATATTATATTCTTCGGGATCATATTCCAAATCAGCATCTTGAATAATAAGATACTCACCAGTAGCTTTACTAATTCCAGTATGTAGAGCAGCCCCTTTTCCTTTATTTACCTCATGAGCAAAAAGCTGTAAACTAGCCTCAGGATGTGCTGCTACATATGCTTCCAATACATTTTGAGTATTATCAGTACTAGCATCATTTACAATAATAATTTCTTTACTTATATCATTTATAAGCTTTACATCGCGAACCAAATCAAGTATTTCGTGAACACTAGCCTCTTCGTTATATACCGGTATTACTATTGATAACTTATTTATCTTCATTGCATTAGTATGTGTTGTAAAAATATTACTTTTAAAACCTTATGGCTCTGAATTTAAGTGGACAAAAGTAAGGCTTTTATGTTCATGAATTAGGATGTATTTTTGCTTTGATTTAAGGTATTATACTTAGCATTTTTATGGTCATATAATATTATTCTATATATCACATTTTTTATATTAAAAAATATTATATCTTTGAGTCATCAATTAAATCAGGACTATGAACTATATATTATTTGACGATCAGAAGGTTAGGGAAGATTTGCTACCTTTAACTTTTACTAGACCAATTGCAGATATTCGTTTTGGTATTAGAACCATGCGTGAGAAATGGGAGAAATTATTGGGGCAAAGAACTTCAACTCTTACTGAAAAATACTTGAACAAGAAATTCCCTATAGTAAAAGCTGAAGATAACATTTTGATTAATAGTAGCATATGTCCTTCTGAAGAATTGTTGAACCAAATTAATAATCTTAAAGCAAATCAAGCTTTGGTAGGTAAAACAAAGGTTGTAGCTATGCGGTTAAGCCTAGATAACCTTGAAAGCATGGAAACATCTGATACCTCTGAGATTATATTAGATGCAGATACTATATGTATTAATAATGTATGGGATTTATTCTCAAAGTTAGACACTACTATTGTTAAAGATTATAATTGTATAACTGAAGGACGAAAATCACAAGCAATAAGCAAAACTAATCATATCATAGGAAATGGTGAAATTTTCATTGAGGAAGGAGCTAAAGTAGAATATGCATATTTAAACACTAACGACGGACCTATTTATATTGGTAAAAATGCTGAGATAATGGAAGGTGCTGTTATTCGTGGGCCGTTTTCATTAGGCGATAATTCTACTATTCGTCCTTTAGCTCGTATTAATGGACCAACATCTATTGGACCTCACTCAAAAGTAGGTGGAGAGGTTAGTAACAGCTTAATAATGGGCTATTCCAATAAAGTACATGATGGATTTTTAGGTAATTCAATTATCGGAGAATGGTGCAACTTAGGCGCAGATACAAATACGTCAAATCTTAAAAATACTTACGATGACGTAAGAATTTGGAATTATAGACAAGAAACATTTGTCAATACTGGACTTCAGTTTTGTGGATTAATAATGGGAGACCATTCAAAAGCTGCAATAAACTCAATGTTTAATACTGGTACCGTAGTAGGAGTGAGCGTTAACTTATTTGGTGGTAATTTTCCACGACAATTTGTAAGTTCATTTAATTGGGGAGGATTTAACGGTTTTAGAAAGTATAACCTAAAGAAAGCACTTCAAGTTGCTGAAAAAGTTTATACTAGAAGAAACTTAGAATTTGACCAAATTGAAAAGGATATCTTAATTGAAATTTACGAATCCACTATTTCAATATAAAGTCAAAGATATAAGTCGAAAAAATCCTAATGGTCATAGAGCTATTAGGATTTTTTTTTTAAAAGAATAAATTGCCATAATTACAGTATAAAACCCTTATTTGTATTTGGCATGTCTATTGAACAAAGGAGGAGTACCTCTTTAATAAGATATTTTATAATAAGTTTATTATTAGTAGAATACAAAAACATTAAAGAGTATTTAGTAATTCTAGAATTTAATATAATTAAATAAGTAGTTATTAATTGCTTATTTAATGACAAAATGACAATATATGAGTTTTAAAAAAGAGATTGGATTTCAGCTTGCAGATAATTTAGATGCTGATACCGAATTTATTCCTTTAATGCCTCAACAAGAGGATTTTGCAATGGACGAATCTGAAGTTCCTGAAGAACTTCCAATTTTACCTCTGCGAAATACAGTGCTTTTCCCTGGTGTAATGATTCCTATTACTGTTGGTCGTGATAAGTCAACCAAGCTAATAAATGATGTAAAAAATGGAAATAAGCTAATTGGTGTTGTTGCTCAAAAGGATGGTAATATTGAGGAGCCTGAGTTTAAGGACTTATTTACTGTAGGAGTTATGGCATACGTGGTGAAGGTGCTAAAGATGCCTGATGATTCCACTACGGTTATTATACAAGGTAGAAATAGGATTTCATTAGAAGAGGAGATTCAAAATACTCCTTATTTTACTGCTAGAATAAAAGCTCTACCAACAGATACCGTTATTGAGAAAAGTGATAAATTCACTGCTTTAATGGATTCTATCAAGGATATGTCCTTGAAAGCAATAAAATTGAATCCAAATATACCTGGTGATGCTGGATTTGCTATCAAGAATATTGACAGCCCATCTTTTCTTATAAACTTCATCTCTAGTAATTTGAATAGCGGCTTACAAGACAAGCAAAGCCTTTTAGAGGTTGAGAGTCTTGATATAAGAGCTAATCGCCTTTTGTCAATGCTTTCAAAAGAGATTCAGATGCTAGAGCTTAAGAATCAGATTCAAGATAAAGTTAAAACAGACCTTGATAAGCAGCAGCGCGATTACTTCCTAAATCAACAAATGAAGACCATTCAGGATGAATTAGGAGGAAGTCCACACGAAGAGGATATTAAGGATTTGAAAGAAAAGGCTACCAAGAAAATGTGGCCAGATAATGTTAAGGAGCTTTTTGAAAAAGAACTTGACAAATTAAGTAGAATGAATCCTTCTGCAGCAGAGTACTCCATACAATACAACTATTTGGAGACATTAGTTGAGCTGCCTTGGAATGAGTTCTCAAATGATGATTTTGATTTAAAGAAAGCTCAAGTTATATTGGATGAAGATCACTATGGCTTAGATAAAATTAAAGATAGAATACTGGAATACCTTGCTGTTATAAAGCTGAAAGGTGATATGAAGTCGCCAATTCTTTGTTTAGTAGGCCCTCCAGGTGTTGGTAAAACATCTTTAGGGAAATCCATAGCAAGAGCTTTAAATCGTGAATATGTGCGTATGGCTTTGGGTGGCTTGCGCGATGAATCAGAGATTCGTGGTCACAGAAAAACTTATATTGGTGCTATGCCAGGGCGAATTATTCAGAGCCTTAAAAAAGCCAAGAAATCAAATCCTGTATTTGTACTCGATGAAATTGACAAGGTAAATGGTAATCAGTTTCAAGGCGACCCTGCATCAGCATTGCTTGAGGTGCTTGACCCAGAGCAAAATAGTGCATTCTACGATAATTATTTAGAAGTAGAGTATGATTTATCTAAAATCATGTTTGTTGCTACCGCTAACTCTTTAACAAATATTCATCCAGCACTTAGAGACCGTATGGAGATAATTAATCTGAGCGGTTACTTAATGGAGGAGAAAATTGAAATAGCAAAAAGACATTTATTGCCAAAGCAATTTGAAGAGCATGGTATTAAGAAAAAGACAATTGTTTTTAAGAAGCCTATTTTAGAGGAATTGGTTGATAAATATACTAGCGAATCTGGAGTTAGAGGTTTGGACAAAACTATTGCTAAAATCATTAGAAATAGAGCCAAGCTAATTGTAATGGAGGAGAAGTTTGATGCTGAATTAACAAAAGAAACCCTTCATAAAATAATGGGCCCACCAATGTTTCAGAAGGATAAGGCTATTGATAATGGTCAGGCAGGAGTAGTTACAGGCCTTGCTTGGACTAGTGTTGGTGGAGTTATACTATTTATTGAAACAAGTATAAGTAAAGGCAAAGGTGGTTTCACAATGACTGGAAGTTTGGGAGATGTGATGAAAGAATCTGCTACCGTTGCTTATAAATTTTTACGAGCACATGCTCAAGAATTGGATATTCCACAAATTGCATTCGAGAAGTATGATGTGCATATTCATATCCCAGAGGGTGCTACACCAAAAGATGGTCCATCAGCGGGAGTTACATTTTTTACTGCTCTTGCCTCTGTTTTTACTCAAAGGAAAGTTAAGTCGAAACTAGCAATGACAGGAGAGCTTACATTAAGGTCGAAAGTATTGCCAGTAGGAGGGATTAAAGAAAAAATACTTGCTGCAAAGCGTGCAAACATTAAGGAAATAATTCTTTCTAAAGAAAACCAGAAAGACATATTTGAAATTAATGAGAAGTATATTAAAGGATTAAAATTCCATTATGTTGATAATGCTATGGAGGTTCTCGATATTGCTTTATTAAAACAGAAGGTTGTTAATCCAATTGATTTTAAGAATTAGCGTTATTTTTTTAAGCAGTTTTATGTAATATATATTTCATAATAAAACTCATAATAAATATATTATTTCAATTATTATAGCGTTAATCATAAATTAAAACATAAAGCGGATGCTGAAAAGCTTATAGAGTAGGCAATATTAATTAATTATAGGATAAATGAATAAGACAATTAAATTATTTTTAGGCTTAGTTATTTTAATGACCACAATCACATTTGTAAGCTGCGAAAAAGATGAGGAAGAGGAAGTTACTCCACCAGTAGTAGTTCTTAAGAGTCATATAAAGTATGATAATACTGAATATCCATTAGCGGCGGGTTATCTTGAGAATTACGGACTAGAAGATAGTACATATAATACAGATTTAGTATTATTATCATCAGGTTTTACGGTTCACGAATCTAATGGCGAAATTGATTCATTATCAGGAACAGGTGATGGGATTATCTTTGAAATGTATTCTTCACAAGGCGATAAACTTGATATCGGAGATTATATTTATGATGAAAATGAAACTTATGCATCAAAAACAATTACTTATGCTGATTTAGTTCTTAATTATAGTATAGCTGATGAAACTGGTTTTGAAGCAAGCCTTGAGGATGGAAAAGTTACTGTAATAAGTAATGGTGCTGAATATGAGCTTTCATTTGAAGGAACTGATGAAAATGGAAAAGCTGTAAGTGGTTATTATAAGGGAGCACTTAAGTATTATGATTATAGTACAAAGTCAGCTAAAAGCAAGAAGGCTAGATTTTAGATTGACATATAATAAACTTATAAAAAGCCTCAAAGCTATTAGCTTTGGGGCTTTTTGTTTTGAGGGTTATTTGTATTCTTCTTCTTCCAGCGCGATTTATTGCTATTAGAATGTTTATTGCCTGAATTAGAATTAGAATTAGAATTAGAAGAGCCTTTGCTGTAATTCTTGGAACCTCCTTTACTATTTCTGTTCTTATTTGAGAATCGTTTATTTGATCCTCCCTTAGCATTCCTATTATTTTGGCTGCTAGTTTTTCTCTTAAAATCAGGAGCTTCACCTATAGATTCATGAAGAATTATTTTTTCAACCTTTTGTTCTATAAGGCGCTCTATGCGAATCATTTTGTAGGAATCATCCTTATTTACCAAAGTAATTGCTTCGCCTTTGGTTTCGGCCCTAGCAGTTCTTCCAATCCTATGTACATAATCTTCGGCATCTGATGGTACATCAAAATTAATAATTAGGTTAATATCCTTAATGTCAATACCTCTGCTTAATACATCCGTGGCCACAAGAATCCTTGTTTTGCGAGAACGGAAGTCCAATAGCACTTGTTCACGCTCTTTTTGGTTCAGATCTGAGGATATCCCTTGTGACTTAATACCTTTTGTCTTTAGCCCTTTTACAACTTCCATTACCATTTTCTTGGTGGAAGTAAATATTAATATGCTATGATAATCAACTCTCTCTGATACAATCCAGTTTATCAAAGGAATTTTTTGCATATCGTAAACCTCAAACTGCTCTTGCTTAACTCCCGCAGCAGGTTTCGAAATAGCAATTTTTATTTCTATAGGATTACTTAAAAGCTTTTTAGTAAGCTTATGTATTTGTGATGGCATTGTAGCACTGAACATTAAGTTTTGTCGCTTTTCAGGCAAATACTGCATTATTTTATTAATATCATCAGAAAAACCCATATCAAGCATACGGTCTGATTCGTCAAGAATAAAATGCTTAAGCTTTGATAAATCCACATAACCCATATTCAAATGAGAAATTAGTTTACCGGGGGTTGCTACTATAATATTTACGCCATTCTCAATGGCTTGCCTTTGCTCTATAAAATTCGCTCCATCACCTCCGCCATAAATTGCAATACTGGAAGCTTCTACATAATATGAAAAGCCTTGTATTTGCTGATCAATTTGCAAAGCCAGCTCACGAGTTGGTACAACTACCAGAGTATCGATATGGTCAGCAGCTTCAACAGCAAGCTTATTTAGTACAGGAAGCATAAAAGCAGCTGTTTTTCCAGTGCCCGTTTGTGCAGTGGCTATCATATCTCGTCCATTGAGTATTTCTGGAATTGCTTGTTCTTGAATGGGAGTGGGCTTGTTAAAACCCATATAATAAAGAGATTCTGTTAGTTTTTCGTCGAAATTAAAATTATCAAATGTCATTAATCGTGTTTTGTATTATTAAATATTGCTGCAAAGATAGTCTTTGTTGTGATATGCCCTAATAAGTTCAATCATTTCCTTGAAATAATCTTTGCGATAATGCCTTGTTTGCTTTAAGCACTCAATGCATTAATCACAGGTTTAAATGATTTTCGTATCAATATCCATTCGTCGGGATACTCTGAACAAAGGCTTTGGATTTTCTTTCGGTGTTTCTTTATAGCATCACTAATTGCTGGTGCTGAAATAGGGGAGTCCATAGCTTGCCCAACATTGCTACCACTTAGTGTTCTGCCTTCCGCTTGTACTTTTCTTGCGGCATTCTCCATACGATTCATAATTTGTATAGTGCGCGCATAACGCGAGTCTGCAATTGATTCAATACTACTATGGCTGGCAATATGTTGCTCTGCAGCGAAATGAGGTTTTAGAAAGTATTCTTCAATACGCAGTATTCCTCCTTCGATGCTTCCGAGTACGCGATATGCCATTAATACAGTTTTATTAACAGCTTTTACTATATGCTCAATAGGACCATCATAATTCTGAATATATAATTGTGCTTCTTGGGTTAATTGCAAATGAAGGTTTAGTTTATTGACCTCTGTCTCCATTAAATAAGTAATGTATTGAGCTAGCTTTTTATGGTGATTTTGCTTTTGAACCTTCTTTTGAATTTGCATTTCCTTAAGTTGTTCGCCCATAAGCTTATAGTCCTCACGCAATTGATTGTTCTCATTTTGGAATTGATTCCTTTGAGTATGAAAAGCTGCAAAACTCCTTTGCATTAAACTAGCTATTATATTTTTCTGTTCGGTACTTAACTTTGAATCAAGCTTTTTTAAACCAAAATTACTAGCATCAGGCTTAAAGAATATATATATTAAATCCTGATTGCCATCCCATTGGTTAGGAGTTTTTAATAGGAGGATATAGTGCTTAAGTTCATCAAATACCTTTTTTTGGATATTAGTTGACTTTGATAATTGCTCAAAAGGAATATCCGATTCATCGACCCATTGTAGCTCTAATTTGGAAGTTCTTAATTTGTAAATACTATCGGATAGCTCTTTTGAACTACTGCTCAATCGCTTTATGCTCTTGCTTTCTTGTGATATTACAACACTTTGTATTTCTTTATAAATAGGATGGTAGAAGAAAGCATATGCCTTACGAAAACCTGGTACAATGCTTTTGCAATGTTGCAGATAATCCAGTACTTCTACCTGATTTATAAACTGTTGGTCAATCATGCTTTAATAATAATAGTGAATCCAATGGTTTGCAAAGATAATAAAATATTAAGCTGAATGCAAATAAAACTTAATTATTATTAAGCTCATAATTAAGCTATAGAAAATAATTAAGCTAAAATTAAGCTGCTTAATTAACGAATTAAGTATGATATTATTGCTTAATATACTTGCTTTTACAGTACATGTGGTGGTATTTTTGCAATCTTATTAAGAAAAGAGAATTAGTAAATTTATAATTAACAATTTAAGTAAATTAAGATATGGTAGGTGCAGAATTAAGTATGTCGGATCGTTTTGTTGAATTTGGAAATTGGTTTTTTAAAGTTCCAAATGTGGAGTGGGAGACCAATTATGATTTGAGTTATGAAAACTCAAATACGGAAACTATTAATAAGGTGTTTTTTGAAAGTGAGGAAAAAGCCAATAGGTTTGTTGAGTATTTGGGTGTTATTGTTAATACAATTCTTGGGTTGTTTAAAGCTAAGCCAGTGGATAATCCTTCAAGCAATACAGTAAATCAAAAAAGTACTATTAATAATAGGAATAGGAGTAAAAGAATAAAGTTCTTTACATATAACAAAAAGCCTAATTCTAGTTTCGTGATTAATAATCATGTACGCAACAGACTACTAATGAAGCTAAATAAAGGTTTTTATACTAAAAGAAAGTCTAATGTGCCTTCAGCTATGCTTAGTTTTGTAAAAAAGACTTTAAATAGAAAACAAAGCAAATTAAAGAATCAACTTTTTAGTGAATAAAGCACTAAGTACTTCAAAACTATAATTCAGGACTAAACATTGGATCCCAAGGGGGTAGCATTATTGGCTTCATCTCTAGCATTTTCAGAACTTCAGCACTTATATATTTCTTATGAATCACCAATCGAAACATATATTCATTAAACCAATCATCAGTCATAATAAGGTGGCCATTAAAACCAGACTTGCCCCAGGAATTTTCTAATAACCATTTATTAGGTTTGTCATTAAGTAAATCAACAGCAACTAAAGTCATTCCGTGGCTTGATCCACTTGCATAAGTTTGAATGCGCTGCTTTTTGTCCATACCAAAGTTAACACCCATAAGTGAAGAATAATCGTAATTAGCTAAATCTAAATATCCATTTTTGGAATCCAATTGTTTACCAACATCACAACTGAAGTACATAGCTTGATTGTCTAAAATAGAAGCCTTGGCAAAGTCTTTAATTTGCGAAATATCTAAATTTATATATTTCCAGTTTCTACCATCAACTCTATGTCTGTCATATTCAATTTCATACAGCTTATTATATTCTCTGCTAGGGTCGTTCATAAACATTACAAAGTCATTCAAGTCAATGCCTACAAACTCCTTATAAAATGATTGGGGAGTATAGGACTTCATTTCGCTAGTTTTTCCATCAGCGTCTTTATATCTCCATTGGAACTGCTGAATTGGCTCTCCAAGACTCAATGCTAGAATCCGATATATCTCTGATAGCATTTCTACTTTCTTGCGCTCAATAGCTTTTATCTTATCACCATTTGCAGCCATGCGTCGCAAAAACAATGCATCTTCACGAAGCTTCATTCTTAATAATTTCGACATCATTGCAGTATTATCAGCTTGATAGCTCTCTGGCATTACATCTGCAGGTATAGCGCCATATTTTTCAACTAAATCAACTAATCCAGTCCATTGTCCACCATCACCAATAGGATTTTTTAGTAACCAATCAACTTTTCGATCATCCATAGGCTTGTCTCTAGTATCGATAATTCCCTCTAAAAACAAATTTGCCTTTTCCAATTGATCATAAAAGAAAAGATAGGATTGTGAAAACTCAAATTCATTAAGATTATACTTCTCAATTACCATAGGTCGCAATACGTTAAGTCCTGTAAATAACCAACATCTACCTGACTTTTGCTGATTGGTAATACCTTTTGTTGCAACTCTATTGGAAAAATATGTATCCTGTGAACCATTAGAATAACGATTCTTTGCTAAATCCTTAATGCTATTATTTCGTATGGCATTTTGTAAAGCTACAGAGTTTGATTTTGTATATCTGTCATGCATATCCTTTAGCATTTCAGTACTAATGCCTCCTGCATCTTCCTGAGCATTAAGCGAAAAAGGTAAAACAAAAGCTATCAAAGCCATTATTAGTAATTGTTTCATATGTTTGATATTTTAGTGTTTGAAAAAGAAAACAAATCTATTAATAATTTGGTTCTATTGTTGTTTTGTATTAAAATTTATTTTATACCTTAGTGTTTCAATG
>JAOZKO010000033.1:0-4236 GCA_029935325.1 Bacteroidales bacterium | reverse complement strand
CAATGGTTGAATGCTATAATGTTTCAATGCTCTAATGCTTAAATGAGGCCTTGATTTTCAGGCGCTGCTCCCTTTAGGGTTCGGGGCAGAAAGTGACTGAAAATCATTGTTTGATGTTTTGGAGTGAAAATTGGCTAATAGAAATAAAAAAGTGTTTGTAAATATAATCAATTGCCTAAGTAGTAATGTTCGATTTTGTATATATTTGGCGATTGTTTTAATAATCTTAATTACACATATTATGAGAAAATTAATTATAAGCTTATTCCTTGTTTTTATAGTATTTACGACACTTAATGCTCAGAATACTGACAAGGCTCCAAATACTAAAAAGGAAATTAATTTAGAAGATATTTGGAAGTATTATAAGTTTTATCCTCAAACTGTTAGGGGATTTAGATCAATGAATAGTGGAGATTTCTATACCATATTAAATAAAGGAAATCTTGAAAAGTATGCTTATAAAAATGGTAAATTAGTGGAGACAATAATTAATGCTGGTGATTTGATTCCAGAAGGAGCTTCAGCCCCTTTAATGTTTACAGATTATACCTTTAGTAATGATGAAACTAAAGTTTTATTGGTAACAAATTCAGAATCTATTTACCGTCATTCTTTTCGTGCTGATTATTGGGTTTATGACATGAAATCGAAGAAGTTAATGCCTGTATCTAAAAATGAAAAAGTTCAATTAGCTACTTTCTCACCAGATGATACTAAGGTTGCATTTTTCAAAAAGAACAATTTATATGTTGTTGATTTGAGTACAGGAGAAGAAAAGTCGATAACCACAGATGGTAAAGTTAATTCTATTATTAATGGAGCTCCTGATTGGGTTTATGAAGAGGAGTTTTCCTTTAATCAAGCTTTTGATTGGTCTGCAGATGGTCAGTATATAGCTTATATTAAATTTGATGAATCTAAAGTAAAGGAGTATGAATTAGAGTTTTACGGTGAGCTTTATCCTGATATTTACAAATATAAATATCCAAAGGCAGGGGAAGATAATTCAATAGTTAGCGTTCATGTATTTGATATGAATAGTGGAAAAACTCAAAAGATGGATATTGGAAGCAATACTGATATCTATATTCCTCGAATAAAATGGACTCCAAAAAACAATGTTTTATCAATACAACGCTTGAACCGCTTACAGAATCATTGGGAGATTCTTTTGGCTGATGCCACTACCGGAAAGACTAATATATTATATAGCGAGAAGAATAAATACTATGTAGATATTACTGATAATTTGATTTTCCAGAAGGATAATAAGTCTTTTATCTTTACTTCAGAAAAGGACGGATACAATCATGTGTATCAGTATAATATGAGTGGTAAACAGATTAGACAAATTACCAAAGGCAAATATGATGTTGAAGAATTAATTGGCTATGATGAAAAGCGCAAAAGGCTATATGTTAAGTCGGCTTATTCCTCACCTTTAAACCGTGAGATTTATGAAATTAATATCAAAACAGAGCAGATGGTTAATTTGTCGAAGCGGGAAGGAACCAATAGTGCAATATTCTCTGCGAATTTCAAATATTATATTTTAACAAATACCACTGCTAATACTCCGCATTATATTAGTATGAACTCCATTAATACAAAAGAATTATATGTAATAAAGGACAATAAAGCACTATTGCAAAAGATGGATGATTATCAATTTAGCCCATTAGAGTTTTTCAAATTTAAAACATCTGATGATATTGAACTTAATGCTTATATGATTAAGCCTAAGGATTTTGATCCAAACAAAAAATATCCTGTTTTGATGTATGTTTATGGTGGACCTGGTTCTCAAACAGTAAATAACTCATGGGGTTGGTTTAATTTTGCATGGTTTCAGATGTTAGCACAGAAAGGCTATATTGTAGTATCTGTTGACAATAGGGGAACAGGTGCCCGCGGACAAGAGTTTAAAAAGATGACTTATTTGCAATTAGGTAAATATGAAACTGAAGATCAGATAAATGCTGCTAAATATCTTTCATCATTGGATTATATTGATGCTTCTAGAATTGGAATATTTGGCTGGAGTTATGGTGGTTATATGTCCACTTTATGCCTTACAAAAGGAGCTGATTATTTTAAAGCAGCCATTGCCGTTGCGCCAGTTACAAATTGGAGATATTATGATAATATTTATACCGAAAGGTTTATGCAAACTCCACAAACTAACGCCTCTGGCTATGATGATAATAGTCCTATTAGCCATACTAAACTGATGAAAGGCAATTATTTATTGGTGCATGGTGTTACTGATGATAATGTGCATGTCCAAAATTCTATGGATTTAGTTACAGCATTGGTAAAGGACAATAAGCAATTCGATATGCAGTTTTATCCAAATAATGACCATGGAATATCTCACGGACGAACCACTAGGCTTCACCTTTATATTCGTATGACTGATTTTATTTTAGAAAACCTATAGGGGGCTCATAATATTTTGGAAGGAATAATAAAATATCAGGCAATTTGGACCGATAAAAGTCCAATCAGCAAATCTGAATTTGAAAAGATAAATTTTTTTCGAAGCCTTGCTGTTAAAAGGTCTTATATGGGAATTGGAGCTGATGGAATAGGTTATGGGAATATTAGTTATCGACTTGATTCTAATAATCAGTTTATAATCTCATCATCAGCTACTGGAGGCATAAGTATTGCAGACAGAGGTGATTACTCTAAAGTAATTGATTTTGATATTAGTAATAATGAAATCTATTGCAAAGGGAATAAGATTGCCTCTTCCGAATCATTAACCCATGCAGCCATTTATCAATCTAATCCAGAAATAAAAGCAGTTTTGCATATTCATAATGAGGAATTATGGCAAAAACATCTCTTTCAACTACCCACAACGAGTGAAGATATAGAATATGGTAGCGTAGCAATGGCAGAGGCTATTGCTGAGCTTATTAAAACGTATTCTGATAACAAAGGAGCTTTTGTGATGGGAGGACATAGGGAAGGTATTATTGCTTTTGGTGAGAGTTTGCAGGATTGTATTGAGATATTGGAAGGTTTGTAGGAGTATAATGGAATAATGCTTAATTGGTTTAATACTGTAATGCTATAATTATTGTGTTTGTTTAAAAGTGAATAAATACTACTTTTGTATAATGATTCAGAAAAGTTTTTTATTAGGTTTTCTTATGGTTTTATTTTTGTCGATTAGTGCTTTTACTGCAAAGGCACAAAAGACTGATACTTTATATCACATTAATGGAAATGTATTAAGAGGGGAGATTAAGAAGTATGATCTAGGCTTATTGTATTTCAAGATGGATGGTATGGGAACTATTAAGGTCGAAAACCTTAAGATAAAGAGTTTCAAGTCAAATAAAATGCTACGAATAATAACAAAGAACAATAAAGTCTATTATGGTGATATTGACAGCTCATCGAATATTGGAGAGATAAAAATTGGTTTGCTAAATAATAGAGACAGGATTAATATAGCTGATATTGTTGAAATATTCCCTATTAAAGGTACATTTTTATTACGATTAACCGGTAAAGCAGATTTTGGTATTGATTATTCGAAATCAAATAATATGTTGAGAATTAATGGTTCAGGAGATGTTACTTATCGCGTAAAGAAATGGGCATCTGAATTTAGCTATAGTAGCTTAGAGACAGTTCAAGAATTATCTGATTCCTTATTATATAATTCTAAAACAGATATTTCTGTTTCAACAGAGTATTTATTTTCTCCTTCACGTCGAATCTCAATAATAGCAGGTCTCAATACAAATACCGAGCTTGGTCTTGCCTATCGTTTATATACAGGTTTGTCATCAAAGCATTACCTATTTCAAACTAATAGAAATAGGTTGTTTGTTGAGTTAGGATTTAATGCAAATAAAGAATTAAGTACAGATAATGTTTCAACTACTAATCCTGAGGGAATTATTAGCTTAAATTATTCTATTTTTAAGTATAATCAACCTGAAATTGATTTAACATCTCATACAACTGTTATTCCTAACTTAACTTTTAATGGAAGATGGCGATTTGATAGTGGCTTTAAACTTTCGGTGGAGATATTTTATAATTTCTTTGTAAAACTTGAGTTGTACTATTTATACGACAGCAAGCCTAATAGTGCAGATGCCTCCAACACTGACTGGGGATTTATGACTGGTGTTGGTTATTCCTTTAATTGATTCTTTAGGAACGAATAGCAAATAACTTATAACAGCTATACTCGTTCATTTGCCCTTT
>JAOZKO010000232.1 GCA_029935325.1 Bacteroidales bacterium | reverse complement strand
CCAAGTCCCCAAGTCTCAACTTCAACAACCTTCCAAACCAAAAGTGAAGGCTTCACGTGCCATGCAAAACCTCTCCTTTTCTCCCACTCTCCAATCTCTCTCTTACCCTCTTTTAGCCTGAGTTTTAAACAAAAGATTAATCAATATAATTAAAACAGAACTTAAAACTGTATTTATTAAAATCCGTAATAACGTCATAGGGAGTTCGGTAAAACTGAAAGCTTCCACGGTAAAAAAGAATAAATGGTGGAAGAATGTGAGGAATACAGTATAAGATATAAACCAAGCATAACCTAAATCGTTTACACCAGGCATTAATCCCGATTCATAGTCTCTATTTGAGCTAATCAACCTTAAACTCAAGGGACGAAGAAAAGCCATAAATGTTGCTGCACTAGCATGTAATCCTATACTCCCGGTAAAAAGATCAACACTAAGTCCTAGAAAAAATGATAATATAAGTACTATGCTTCCTGATATTTCGAAAGGTAATAGCAGAATAAACAATATATAAATCATTGGATTGAGGTATCCTCCAAGATTAATTTTGTTAAAAATAAATACTTGTGCAGCAACTAATAGCAAAAATCGAAGAATATTAATAAGTATAATGCTAATCTTCATCAAATCCCTCCTTCATTTTTTGTATTTCTTCTTTGTGCATATTATTGATTATATACACATTATGTATTTTGTTATAATCAACACTATACTCAAATTCAATATCGAAGAAATTTTGTCCTTTTCGTAGATTATACTCTGTTATATATCCCACCTGAATTTCTGGAGGAAAAATAGCTGAATTTCCACTAGTAACAATGGTGTCTCCTTTAGAAAATATAGTATGTGAAGGGATGTTCTTCAATTCTCCTAAAGTATAGTTATTACCATTCCAGTAGGTAGTTCCTGTATAACCATTGGAAGTTATTTTTGCATCGATGGCTGATTTCTTATGTAAAATAGAAATTACACTACAGAAGTGGTCTGAAACATCATTTACTATTCCCACAATTCCATTGGAAGAAATTACTCCCATTTCTGTTTCAATCCCATCTATACTTCCTTTATCCAAAATCAAAAAGTTATTTCTATTTTGAAAGCTATTACTAATAATTTGTGCTTCCTTATAAGTATAAAACTGATGTCGGATAGTATCACTATAAGATTTGAAAGTTCTTTTTGTCCAAAGATTCGACTCTACTAATTTAGATCTTAGCATTGCATTTTCCTTTGCTAATTCTTGGTTTTCATGTTTCAAACCAATATATGAAGTAGCATTGGAGACTGTTGATAAAATACTTGATGTAAATCCATTAGAAGAGCTAATAAATGCAGATCTCTGATATGAATTATTGGAAACGATAAGAAAGAATGCAAATACTTCTAAAAGTAGAAATAGGAAAAAGAAAGTGTTTTTAATAAAAAATTGTATCAGATTTCTCATCCTTTATCTAATAATTTATTTTGTTTTCTGCTATAATTAGAAAATGATTATTTAATTAAGAAAGTAAATTTCTCGAAGTTCTTAAGTGCAATACCAGTTCCTCTAGCCACTGCCCTTAGTGGATCTTCAGCCACATGAACAGGTAGTTTTGTACGCAAATGAATACGTTTATCAAGTCCACGCAGTAGTGAACCTCCACCAGCTAAATATATTCCTGTGCGGAAAATATCAGCAGAAAGTTCAGGAGGAGTATTTTCCAATGCATTAAGAACTGCTGCCTCAATTTTTGAAATAGACTTATCAAGACAACCAACTATTTCAATATAATTAACTAATATCTCTTTTGGAATACCGGTGAGCATATCTCTACCATGAACAGCATAATCCTCAGGAGGATTTTCTATATCTGTTGTAGCTGCGCCAACTTCTATTTTAATTTTTTCAGCAGTACGTTCGCCAATATTAATATTGTGGTGCTTGCGCATATACTCTACTATATCAGCAGTAAAATCATCACCAGCAATCCTAATGGAAGTATTATTTACAATTCCTCCCAATGCTATAACAGCAATTTCGGAAGTACCACCTCCAATATCTACAATCATATTTCCTGTAGGTTCTAGCACATCAATACCAATACCAATAGCAGCAGCCATAGGCTCATGAATTAGCCTAACATCCTTTGCTCCTGCTTGCTCGGCAGAGTCTCTAACAGCGCGCTCTTCCACTTCAGTAATTCCTGAAGGAATACAAACAACCATTTTTAAGCTAGGTGGAAAAAGTGATTTCTTAGGGCTAATCATCTTTATCATTTCCCTAATCATATATTCCGCAGCCTGAAAATCAGCTATTACACCATCTCTCAATGGCCGAATAGTAATAATATCTTGATGCGTTTTTCCGTGCATCATCAAAGCTTTTTTGCCAACAGCAATAATTTTTTCGCTCTTTCTGTCAATAGCCACTATTGAAGGCTCGTCAACCACTACTTTGTCATTATGAATAATAATAGTATTTGCTGTGCCCAAGTCAATTGCGACTTCCTTGTTTAAAAATGAAAATAATCCCATATATATTTGTTAATAAAGATGATTAATGTTTAAAATGACGAATACCGGTAAAGCACATTGCCATACCATTTTTGTTGCAATAGTCGATGGAGTCTTGATCTCTCTTTGATCCACCAGGTTGTACAACGGCATTTATACCAACAGATTGTGCAATTTCTACATTATCTGAAAAAGGAAAGAATGCATCACTGGCCAATACTGCGCCTTTAATGGTTTTCTCAAAATTCTTAGCCTTTTCAATGGCTTGTTTAAATGCATCAATACGTGAAGTTTCACCTACACCACTGGCAATAAGTTGCTTATCACGTACTATAATCATTGCATTACTCTTAGTGTGTTTTACAATTTTATTGGCAAAAACCAAATCTTCAAACTCATTTGCGCTTGGTTCTACTTTAGTAACCGCTTGCATTTCGCCCCTTGATTCGGTTTTGCTATCAGCATCCTGTACCAAGAATCCACTTAAAGCTGTGCGCACACTATGGGTAGCAAAGTTACTGCTTTTTAGCTTAAGAAGTATGCGAGTACGTTTTTTACTCAAAATATTTAGAGCTTCACTTGAAAAATCAGGAGCAATAAGCACTTCATAGAATAATTTATCTATTTCAAGAGCAGTTTCGGCATCAATTGGCCTATTGCAAATCAATACGCCGCCAAAGGCTGATACTGGGTCACCAGCTAGGGCTTTGTTCCATGATTCCAAAACGCTATTACCACTAGCAATACCACAGGCATTATTGTGCTTTAGTACAGCAAAAGTCGTTTCTTCAAAATCCTGAATTAATCTAATTGCTGCATCAATATCAAGAATATTATTATATGATATCTCCTTACCGTTAAGCTGCTCTACAACTTCTTCTAAATTACCATAGTAAAATCCTTTTTGATGTGGATTTTCTCCATAGCGCAATTCTTTAGCAGCATCTTCACTTAATCGTAAGCCTTGTATTTTTTTATCAGCATTAAAATAGTTGAAGATTGCAGTATCATAATTTGAACTTACAGCAAAAGCTTGTGTAGCATAGTATCTTCTATCCACAAGATTTGTTTCTGCATTCTTTTCTTTCAATAATTCTAAAAATTCAGGATATAAATTTGCGGAGGGAAGAATAAGAACATCCTTATAGTTTTTAGCGGCTGCACGAATTAATGAAATGCCACCAATATCAATCTTTTCAATAATAGTAGCCTCATCATTAGTGCTTGCAACGGTATCTTCAAAAGGATATAAATCCACAATTACTAAATCAAACTGTGGTATTTTATAGGAATCTAATTGCTCTAAATCTTCTTGCAATTCGCGTCGGGCAAGTATTCCGCCAAATACTTTTGGGTGTAAAGTTTTAACTCTACCACCCAATATGCTAGGGTAGGATGTAAGGTCCTCAACTTTATGAGCTTTTAATCCTAAGCTTTCGATATATGTATATGTACCGCCAGTGGAGTAAAGTTCTACACCGTTTTTATCTAAACCTTTTAATATTTCTTCAAGTCCTTCTTTATGAAAAACTGATACTAAAGCGTTCTTTATTTTTCTCATTGAAATTCTATATCTAATTGAATACTAGCAATTAATAATTGCATAAGCCTACAGTCAAAGCTAAATGCAAGTTTAAGTAAAAACTAATTAAGTGTGTCTATAAAACCATTAACAAATTTTGATGAGTTTTCAACTATTTTAGTGGGATTTAAGGTTACACCATAAAGATGAGGCGTAGCCATAAATACGGATCAACACAAAAACTTGGGGAGCAACCATATGTTATCTTGTAGAATATTTACATTAATAATAACACCTTCCGATAAAAATAATTGTAAATTATAAAATATTCTATATTTTTATCTTTTACTTTTTTCATGATAAAAAAGTAATAAAAAATCTAGGCCAAAAAATCCCCAACACACTCTTTGAAAATGATTTATTTGCTAGCAAAGTAATATAGCTGATGACATTAGGTTGTTTTTAGGTGAGTCATTATATTATCAAAATCATCTTCTATTTATAATTCATACAATGTCATCATCTACAAACGTAAACGCCTTTGCTGCAAATAATATCATTTACAATTCCGATAGTTATCGGAACACAGCCGCTCCGCACCGCTTTTGGCCGTTCCCACCGCTGTAGGCGATGACATTTTATTTTACTTCTGAAGATAAATAACAGGAAATAAAATATTAACTCATATCTTTCTCTTAGCACAATACTTGAAACAAGCTAAAAAGTGTGTTGGCAAATATCAGATGCCAAAGGTATCTGAACTTCCGCATTGGTAAGAATTACGTTAAGAAAATAAGTGAATATTTCGTTAAGAAACATATACTGTAGACGAACGTTAGATGCGAGGTACGAGCGACTAAAAGGAGGAGTTTATATGTTTTAGAAATATTCACTTATTTTTAGTAATTCTTGCCTAGCGGGTGTT
>JAOZKO010000231.1:1954-4963 GCA_029935325.1 Bacteroidales bacterium | reverse complement strand
TATGCTTTTTTATAGCTTAGTAAAGTCACTTATTGCATTTGCAAAGATAAACCAATTGTATATTGAATAACATTGTAAGATACTGCAATAAACTATGATTTATCATGATATCTTATTGACAATTATTATTTGCAAAGGTTGTTCGTAAACAATAATTATTCCATTTTGAAATATAAAAGAAATAACTATTTTTGCCAATTAAATAATAAAACTACAAATTATGCCAACAAGAAAAGAACATGATTTCTTAGGTGAACTAGAAATTCCCAACGATAAATATTATGGAATACAAACCTTTAGGGCTTTGGATAATTTCCATATTACAGGAACGCCATTATCCACTGAGCCATTTATGGTAAAAGCTCTTGCTTATGTCAAAAAAGCGGCAGCCATGGCAAATGCTGATTTGGAAATTTTTGACCGAGAAATAGCCGATGCTATTTGTTTTGCTTGTGATGAAATTTTGGATGGAAAATATTTGGACCAATTTGTAACAGACCTTATTCAAGGTGGTGCTGGTACCTCTGTAAATATGAATGCCAATGAAGTAATTGCTAATATTGCCTTGGAGAAATTAGGTCATAAAAAAGGTGAATACAAATACTGCCATCCTAATAATCATGTAAACTGTAGCCAATCAACAAACGATGCATATCCTACAGCTTTTCGTATTGCCTTGCTCAAGCGTCTAGAAGCTTATAAAACTTCACTGAAAGCATTGAGTGATTCTTTTGCTAGAAAAGGAGAAGAGTTTAAAAATGTGCTAAAAATGGGTCGCACACAATTGCAAGATGCCGTGCCAATGAGCTTAGGTTCTGAGTTTAATGGCTGGGCATATACTATAGGTGAGGAATTAGGGAGAGTTGATAGTGCAAAGAATCTAATTCGTGAGATAAATATGGGCGCTACTGCAATTGGAACAAAAGTAAATGCCCCGGAGGAATACCCAGAATTGGTAACAAAATATTTAGTGAAAATAACGGGCAGTCCATTATTTTTGGCAGAAGACTTAATAGAAGCAACATCAGATACTGGAGCCTATGTGCAGTTATCAGGAGTATTAAAACGTACAGCTATTAAACTTTCCAAAATCTCTAATGACTTAAGATTATTATCCTCTGGACCTCGAACAGGTTTCAACGAAATAAATTTACCTCAAATGCAGCCAGGGTCATCAATAATGCCAGGCAAGGTAAATCCTGTTATCCCTGAAGTTGTAAATCAGATTGCTTTTTATGTAATCGGTGCTGATACAACAATTACAATGGCTGCTGAAGGTGGTCAATTGCAGTTAAATGTAATGGAGCCTGTTATCTCATTTAGTCTGTTTAGCTCTATATTATACCTTTCGCGAGGTTGTGATACTCTAAGGCTAAAGTGTATTGATGGAATAACTGCAAATGCTAAGCATACCGAAGAAATGGTGATGAATAGTGTTGCGATTGTTACACTATTAAACCCAATTTTAGGATATGAAGAATGTTCAAATATTGCTAAAGAAGCATTAAACTATAATAAATCTATTTATCAGATAGTAATTGAAGAACGCAAATTGATTAGCCAAGAGAAATGGGATGAATTATTCCGTTTTGAGAATTTGATTAATCCTAAGTTTATTAGATAATACTATTGAATTTCAATAGACAATTATTAGAAGTTCTCTTAAATCAAAGAGGCCGCTTTTCCTAGGAAAAGCGGCCTCTTTAGTATAATAAAAGCTATTATTAAGCCATCACTTCAGTAACACGGGTAGCGGCATCATGCAATGTAACGGCAGAAAATACTTTCAATCCGCTAGCATCAATAATATCTTTACCTTCCTCTGCATTAGTACCTTGTAAGCGTACAATAATTGGTATATTAATATCTCCAATATTCTTATAAGCTTGTACAATTCCATTAGCAACACGGTCGCAACGAACAATTCCACCAAATATATTAACCAAAATAGCCTTTACATTAGGGTCTTGTAAGATAATACGGAAAGCTTGCTCAACACGCTCAGCATTAGCAGTTCCTCCAACATCAAGGAAGTTTGCAGGATCTCCACCGCTCATTTTAATAATATCCATAGTTGCCATTGCTAAACCTGCACCATTAACCATACAACCAACATTTCCATCAAGTTTTACAAAGTTAAGGTCAAACTTATCTGCTTCTACTTCCGTAGCATCCTCTTCTTCAAAATCACGCATTTCTGCAATATCCTTATGGCGATAAAGTGAATTATTATCGATAGACACCTTAGCATCAGCAGCATAAATCAAATCATCCTTAGTTTTAGCAACAGGATTAATCTCAAATAATGAAGCATCAGAACCGTCATAAGCTTTATAAAGTGCTACTACAAACTTAGTCATCTCCTTAAAAGCTTTTCCGCTTAAGCCTAAATTAAAAGCTACTCTACGAGCTTGAAATGGCATTATACCTACTTTAGGATCAATAATTTCCGTGAAAATAAATTCTGGAGTTTCTTCAGCTACTTGCTCAATATTCATTCCACCACGTGGTGAATACATAATCATATTTTTACCACTATCACGATGCAACATCACACTCATATAGTATTCCGCCATATCTGAAGGTCCATCATAAAATATATTTTGTTCAATATATATTTTACGAACTAGTTTTCCTTCTGCTGATGTTTGAGGTGTTACTAGCTGCATCCCTAAAATATTGGTAGCATGGAATTTCACATCCTCAAAAGTTTTGGCGATTTTTACTCCTCCACCTTTTCCTCTTCCGCCTGCATGAACCTGCGCTTTAACAGCCCAAATTTCATAACCAGTCTCTTCTGTTAGTTTTTTTGCGGCTTCAACAGCCTCCTCTGGAGTATGTGCCAGATAACCTTTAGGTACTGATACTCCGTAAGATTTAAGAATCTCTTTGCTTTGATATTCGTGTAAATTCATGTGGTTTGTGTATTTTAATATATAATGTCTTTAATATGTATTTTAAGACGCCAAATGTAGCACTATTTTGCTTTGATTCGAAATGCTTTTTTTT
>JAOZKO010000231.1:0-1854 GCA_029935325.1 Bacteroidales bacterium | reverse complement strand
AGCCAAATCATAAATAAACTACCTTTGCAGCCTTGGTTTCTCTTATGAGAAATAATATCAGTTTTAAAACCGAATTTATCAAATAATTTGACTTTAATAATGATAGAATAGGGAATCGGGTGTAAATCCTGAACAGTTCCCGCTGCTGTAAGCTCTTAAAGCCACAACCATTGGTCACTTCTTATTCCCAAAATAAGAGGGAAGACGGTTGAGGATTGGAGTAAGTCAGAAGACCTGCCAATATTAAACAAAGGCTTTCGGCGAAAAAGCGAACTAATGCAGGAAATTGCATTGATTTTCCCGTTGCCGCTATACTTTATCGTATGCGGATTTTTATTTTATTAGGACTAATTTTTACTTTAGCATTGAGTTCAAAAGCTCAAAGCCCCACCGACTCTATTGCTTTGCTTAGTGGGATTGAAGTATTTGGCGACAATAAACTACAGTTTGCTGCTTCTAATAATATTCAGCATTTCGACTCCAAGGAAATAGAATTACGATTCTCGGAAAACCTTGATAAAATACTACGCGATTATGCAGGAATTGATATTAAAAGCTATGGTTTTGGAGGGATGACTAATGTGGGAATGCGAGGAAGTAATTCAAACCATACCGCAATACTCTGGAATGGAATAAATTTACAAGACCCTCTGAATGGTGGTTTTAATTTGAGCCTTTTCCCAGTTTTTTTAATTGATGACATAAAGGTGGATAAAGGAGGTAGCAGTGCATTATTTGGAAGTGGTGCAATGGGAGGAAGTATTCATTTGAGCAATCAACTAGAATTTAATAAGGGCTGGCAGACGGATATATACACTTCCATTGGTAGCTTTTCGCAATATCAAACAGGAGCTTCAGTGCAGTACTCAAGCAAGAAAATTGCTAGCCTATTGAAGCTGTATTATAAAAGTGCAAAAAATGATTTTCCTTATATTAATACGGAGCAATATGGCCATCCATACCAAAAGCAAAGCAATGCAGAGGTAGAGCAATATGGACTATTACAAGAAAACTCATTTTTAATAAGTAAAAAGCAAAAGCTAAATACCTCCATATGGTTGCAAACCAATAAACAGAATTTACCAGCTCAAATGAGTAAATCTTTTTCGCAGAAACATCAGAATAATGAATCTGCTAGAGGGCAAGTTGAATGGACATACTTCTCCAAAAAATATAAGTTAAAGCTACGTAATGCAGTATTGTATTCTAAATTGCAGTATGAAGATGCCGAGATAAATTTGCTAGCCGAGCATCAGAGTTTTAGCAATATTACTGAGGCAGAATTTATTTTGAATCTACGTAAGAATGATGTTTTTGAGCTGGGTTTAAATAATAGTTTAGAAATTGGAAAGTCCAACCAATTATTAGACCAACAAGGGAATCAAACCCAAAGAAATAGAACTGCACTTTTTGCTGCTTATAAATATTTCCTGGGAAAAAAATTCACCTTTCAGGCTAGTATTAGAAAAGAAATTGTTGGCAATAGATTCACTCCTTTAACATATTCAATTGGGGCGAATTGGATAAATATTGGAAATTTTAATTTCAATTTCAAAATATCAAAAAACTACCGTATTCCAACTTTCAACGACCTTTACTGGGTAGATGCAATGGCAAGAGGAAATCCAGATTTGAAGGATGAATCTTCCCTTGGTCAGGACTTAGGAATGCAATTTCATAAAACCACTAAATCCCAATATCTAACGCTTGGAATTACTGCCTTCAATACTGTTTATCAGGACTTAATACAGTGGGTACCTACAAATGGTATCTGGTCGCCAGAAAATAAAAAAGAAGTATGGGCAAGAGGTTTGGAAACCTACTTAAACTACCAAATTACAGTAAAGAAGTGGA
>JAOZKO010000230.1 GCA_029935325.1 Bacteroidales bacterium | reverse complement strand
TTGAAAATCTGTGACGTACAAATATACTATTTTGTGACATTATTTATTAAATTTTCTTCAGTTTATTTAAAAGTCTCCGTTTAGCATTTTTGATTTTATTATCATCAAAACTCTTAATTTCCTCTGTAAGTTGCTCAAATTCAACTAGTACTTTATGGGGGATATTTGACAGAACTCTATCCTTAAGATTATTATCGGCATTTTGCAAAGCCAATAATAATACATCAGCATCGAAACCAGAAAGCAGTGTTTTTAGTTTTTGCTTTGGAATCTTTGTCAAATCATTAAAGCGATAATTTGTTTTTGTTTTCTCCTTTACATTTGGCGTAGATGTATCATCACTTGCAATAACCTCCTTGGGCTTAGGCTGATATTTACTGCATTCCTCAACCCTTATTATAAAGTCTGAAAGTACATTCATATAATTGATAAAAGCATCGTATGGAGTACCATAGGGATTAAAATACTTATGCACATCTCCATCCGAGAACCACTTTGTACACATATAATAGAAGTGGTCACTCGTTTGCAAATATTCCCAATCCTTTATCAATTGCTTATCCTCACATTTCTTTACTTTTGGTTCCAACTCATATAGCTTATCAAAAGCCTCATCTTGAAGCTCATTACCTAGCCATGCTGTTAAATCTCTTTCTTCATCAGCCCACGAAATAGGATTAGGAACATGAATTGGCGCAACTGGTTGAAGATGATTACTAACTTCTGATGGTGTATTGAAGCTAAAGTTTGTATTGCTCATAACCCTTTCAGGTAAAGCGCGCATAAATTCAAATATTCCTGTCTCAGGCCATTGATGCTCACCAAAGGTTTCATAATCCATAAATAGATTAACAACTTCTTCTTTATCATCAATTTCATTAAGCCAACCCACAAACTTCTCAGTAGTTAGTGGCCACGACTCCCAGCTTTGCTGAGAAAATCTAAAGGCAATATCATCACTCAACTGAAAATTCTTAAGTAATAATTTTAGCTTTGGATTAATAGCATTTGTATAAGCATAATTTGGTGATTTCCATCCAAGTATATGCTTTGCACCTTCGGTTAACATTGTATTGAAACCCATATCAGCTACCATTGCTCCTATTTCATCCGAATAAATTAATTCAGTATTTCTAAAGGTAGTAGGCTTCACTCCAAACAAATCCATGATTTTCTTCTGATGCTTATAGACTTGTTTTGTAAATTCATCCTTAGATTTCAAGGCTGACAAGGAGTGAGTATATGTTTCAGAAAGAAATTCTACCGAGCCACTTTCCGCAAGTCTGCGAAAGCTATCAATAACTTCTGGTGTATATTGCTCAAACTGATCTAGAGCAGTTCCAGAGATAGAGAAACTAACCTTAAACATACTTCCAAACTCCTGAATTGCTTCCAATAAAAGCTGATTCATTGGCAGATAGCATTTGTCAGCTACTCTGCGGGCAATAAATTCATTTTGATAATCATCATAATAATGATGGTCTTTTCCTATATCAAAAAAGCGATATGGTTTTAAACGATATGGCTGGTGAACCTGAAAATAAAAACAAATTGATTTCATATGTATTAAATTTATAAATTCTTAATATAGTGACTGATAAACGTCAATAACTTTAGATGCGGCATTATCCCATTTCATATTATCTACTTCTGTTTTCCCCATGGAAACAAACATTTTGGATAAACCATCATAGTGGATTAATCCCCAAATAGAATCTGCCAATGCATCAATATCCCAAAAATCGACTTTAAGAGCATGATGCAGAACCTCTGCTACTCCTGATTGTTTGGAAATAATAACAGGGACATTGGAACGCATTGCCTCTAGTGGTGAAATACCAAAAGGCTCAGATACCGATGGCATTACATATACATCGCTAAGAGCAAACATATGATCTACCTCTTCTCCTTTCAAAAAGCCTGTAAAATGGAATTTTGTAGCAATTTTCAATTCTGCTACTCGCCTAACCATACTATTTAGCATATCTCCTGATCCTGCCATTACAAAGCGTACATTATCATCTCTTTGTAAAATTTTATAAGCGGCTTCTACGAAATATTCTGGACCTTTCTGGAAAGTAATTCTACCTAGAAAAGTAACAACCTTTTCCTTGACATATTTTTCAACTCCATAATAATCAGACTTATCTGAAGGCTCCACCGCATTATGCACTGTAAATACTTTCTCTGGGTCAATTCCATACTTAGTAACAACAATATTCCTAGTGAGATTACTTACTGTAATAACCCTATCGGCAGCTTCCATACCCCGCTTTTCGATATCAAATACTACAGGATTCACATTATCACCTGAGCGATCGAATTCGGTAGCATGCATATGCACCACTAATGGTTTGCCACTAACGGCTTTTGCTGATATTCCAGCTTCGTAAGTTAGCCAATCGTGAGCATGTATAATATCGTGCTCTTGCTCCGAAGCCACTTGCGCAGCAATTAATGCATAGCGCTTTACTTCTTCCATTAGGTTTTGCCCATACTTCCCTGAGAATTTAAAACTATTTGAAAAAACAGACTCATTCTCACGTGTATGATGCTCAGTATTGCGTGTAATGCGATAAAATTCTTCATCATCAGCATATGGCACCAAAGTAGAATCTATTTCAATATACTTCAATTGATTCCAATATTCTGAAAATACTTTATTACGAACATCTAAAGTCACATCGCTAGCATTTACTAAGCGAATATCTTTGGATTCATCACCGTATGCCTTTGGAACTACAAATGTAACTTCCTGATTATTATTCATCAACCCTTTGGTAAGGCCATAACAAGCTGTACCAAGTCCTCCTGTGATATGTGGTGGAAATTCCCAACCAAACATTAAAACTTTCATAGCTCTTCCCTCCCATCTTTTTCATTAAACTCCTCAATTAGCTTTGTTGCACGAAGTATTTCGGCAACACTCCAGGCTTGTGAAATAGCTCCTCGAGGCTGATGTGGTGGATTTCCATCATAAATTTCAGAAATACTACCAACCCCATGCTCAGTCATAACATCTTCAAACTGCTCGATATGCCATTGCATTTTTCTTAAACCAGACTTACCATAAACCTTTAAATAAGCTTCAACAAAAGAACCCATTAGCCATGGCCAAACTGTGCCTTGGTGATATTGTTTATCTCTTTGATTTTGGTCTCCGAAATACACTCCTTCATAATCACTATGATTTGGAGACAATGTTCTTATTCCTCTATTAGTCAATAGTTCTCTTTCGATTACCTCAAGTATAGATTTCATATACTTTTTGTCGATTGGAGAATACGGAAGACTTGCTGCCAAGAGCATATTTGGTCGAATTGACCAGTCTTTATAATCTCCATTTACGTAATCAGCAAGGTAGCCATATTTGTCATTCCAGAATGTATTAAAGAATACCTCTGGGAAATTATCTGCAATATTTTGAAATTCATCAACAAAGTCTTTATCATCCTCCTCTTTTGCTAATTCCAAAGCAAACATTATTGCGTTATATGCTAGTGCATTAATTTCCACAGCATAACCAATTCTAGGAGTTACAGGCTTTCCAGCACTTATTGCATCCATCCACGATAATGATTTTCCTATTTCACCAGCATAAACAAGTCCATTATCCTCCATTTTAATATTAAACAAAGTACCTGCTCGATATCCTCTTAAAATCATTTTCATTTTATTGCCATAAAGCTTCCATACCTCCTGCTTTGAACCTGAATACTTAGCATATTGCTGAAGAGTCCAGAAAAACCATAATGAAGCATCAGAAGAATTATAAACAGCAGTATTTTTATATCCTAAATTAGGAAATAGCGGCCCTGAAAGCTCAGAAGTCATAGTATCTAAAACAGCTTTACATTCCTTAATCTTTCCTTGCACTAAAGTCAAGCCTGGCAAAGCAATAAAGGTGTCTCTACCCCATCTGCGGAACCAAGGATAACCAGCAACAATCTCTGTTTTATTATCTCTTTTGACAATAAACTGATCTGCCGAATTCAGCAGATTATTCTTAAAACTATCTCTAGGAATTCTTTTCTTCAATTCAGCATTAAAAGCACGTATAAGGATATTTGGCTTTACTTCAGTAGTACCAGCAGCAATAATTATGCTTTCGCCTTTCTTTATATTAAACTCAAAATAGCCAGGTACTAATAAATCCTCTTGATATTCGTAACCTCTCTGTTGCTCCTCAAAATACTCGATATTAAAATACCAATTGGGAGAATGCACATATTCTATAGGTTTATTGGCTTGAATAAAAAGTGGTGTATATCCTTGATACATTTTAAATGAAACCCCATTTTCGGCATTCTCAAACTTAGTATTTGCAAAGTCATTAGCTTTACTAAGGCTATGTCGTGACCTAAAAGCCAAATGTGGTTTTAATTGAATAGTTGTGGGAGAATTAGCCTCCATCAATGTGTATTTCAGCAGAATACGATCACTATCCGAAGAAAACATTGCTTCAACTTTCAGCACCACACCACCTACTCTATAGGTAATATATGGAATTGGCTCTAAAGAAAGCTCCCGAACATATTTATGTCCTTTGGGGCTATACACACCATCAGGATAGCGATGTACGCCAAGATTAAAAGATGTACCATGCTGTATAACCGTTGGGTCTAATGCTGACAACAGAACATGCAGTTCGTTGTCGATAGCTGGCTGGGGAGCCACTAATAAACCATGATATTTTCGAGTATTGCTTCGAATAATACTTGTGCTTGAATATGCACCCCTACGATTTGACCGAATAAGCTCTCTTTCTAGCGAGTATGATAGATTAATGAGTTTATTCTTATCGAAAGTTAGATATGCCATTAATATTTATACTAAGTGATTAAACTATGTTAATATTGATTCAAAATAAATAATTATAATACAATGCATTACAATTATAGATAGTCTTTGCAAGAAAACGCCAAATACTGCGTTATTCTCGTTTTTGAAACAGTCATTTACAAATGTAA
>JAOZKO010000229.1 GCA_029935325.1 Bacteroidales bacterium | reverse complement strand
ATTGTGTCACCACTATGCCTGTGGAAAGTATATTTTAAGCCACTTTCTGTAGTATATTCCTTTCCATCTTTTATTTTACTACTATTTAATATTGAACATGAAGCCAATAAAGCAACTAAAAAAAATGCGGCAATTATTCTCATAATAAGATATTTAAAAGTATTATTATTATTTATAAAACATAAAAAAAGTCAAAAATGCAAGCCTATTCAAGCTAACATTTCTGACTTTTATATAAAATATTAATCTATAACTTCTATTAACTCAACATCAAATACTAAAGTAGCACTTGGTGGAATTGGTCCAGAGCCACGGGGTCCATAACCTAAACTAGAAGGAATAATTAATTTAGCTTTTCCGCCTTCTTTCATCATAGCTATACCTTCGTCCCAACCTGGAATTACTTGGCGTTGTCCTAGTCCAAACTCATATGGCTCGCCACGGTCAACTGATGAATCAAATTTAGTTCCATCAAGTAAATATCCTGTATAATGTACTTTTACTTTTTTTCCTGCTACAGCTTGTTTTCCTGTACCAGCTATTTCTTCAACATAATACATACCAGTAGCGGTTGGAGCAACTGATATATTATTAGCACTTAAGTACTTTGTCATTTCTGCTGTTTCTTTAACTTCTAACTCACGAGATTCTTTTTCACGTTCTACCTGAATTTCTTCTGCAGAAGTTATTTTAACAAGTTCTACATCGTAAACAATAGTAGAAAAAGGAGCAACATAACCTTGCATTCCTTGAGCACCAAATGCCAAAGAAAAAGGAGCTATTATTGTAGCCTTTTCTCCAACTTTCATTTTCAATAGTCCAGTTTCAAAACCTATTCCTAATTGACCAGTACCAACTTCTAAATCAATTGGTTTACCATCATTATAGGTATTAATAAACTCACCACCATTAGGGCCTAATGATTTAGCAATCATATTTAGTTTTGCGAAAGAACCTGCAGTAAGCTGTTCACCTCTACCTGCTTTTGTACTTAGGTAAAAGATTCCACTAGGGTCACTTACAACCTCCAGGTTGTTAGAAGCAATATATTGACCAATAATGCTTTTCTCCATCTCAACCATTGCTTGCTCTGTTTCTAATCTTTCCTTATCCATTTGTTCTGGTGTCATAATTTTTGTCACCGTCACATCAAGATAAAAAGTAGAACCGCTATCCAAAATTTCGGGGCGAGGAGCACCAACAGTAATTTGGAAAAAGGAGTCGCTGTTAATAATAAATGTAGCACTATCACCAGCACTCATCATTCTTATGGCAGCAAATACATCACCATCATATGCTGATGCCATCATTGGAAGATCAAAGGGCCTATCAGGCTGAGTATTACCAAACGCAGAATCGTTCATTGTTCGGTAAACCATAAAGGCAGACACTTTATCGCCTTCAACTGGCTTCAGTGTATCAGTACCATGTTTATGAAACTTATAAAAAAGTCCGTCTTCTGTTTGCGAATATCCGGGGAATGGACTCTTCTTTAAACCATCACAAGAAAATGCAAAACTTGCCATTAATAATATAGCTACTAAGGTCTTAGAATAATTTTTAATAATCATCGTTATAAATGTTTTATAATTTTTACAAGCGCCAAATGTACAATTATTTCTTTTATATAATACAAACTAAAATCTTAAGAAAATATAAATAATTTTGGGGATTGTTTTGTGGGTATTTTATTGATTATTTTCTTGAATTAAGTGGCTTTAATGGCTCTTCATAACAGTAATACTTCGTTGAGTTCTTGTTTCTCGCAAAGACGCCAAAGCGCAAAGGGTTGATTTTGTGATTATTACACATTATTGCATAAAACCGTAATCGCCTGACTGTGTGATTTATATAAAACATTAAAGGAGTATTAAACAGAGCAAACCCTTTATATTTGTGTGAATGGTCTGCCACGAATGCACGAATTTATTCTCTTTGGTAATGGAATATCGAAAAGAATAACACGAATTTATGAAAACCCTTTGGGTTTTCTTATTAGTGAATCATAATTTTATGTTTATAAAATTATATTCGTGCATTCGTGGCCTTTTAATAAGTTTGCCCTGCTCTTCAGTGATCAATCTTCCTGAATATTTAAGCATCTATATAGTCTTTGCACGAAAATGCCAAATTATTCACATCGTGTTTATTTTTGTTATGTTCATGATTTCGCTACGCTCTGTACTGCCCTGTATCTGGGTAAACTGTTATTCTCGTTTTTTTATCTGTCTACCGATTTAGGCAGACAAAGATGCTAAGGCGCAAAGGTTTGTTCGTTAGTAAATTACAATAACATAAATGAATTTAAAACAATTTATTGAATATCATCACTTTATAAAATCTTCACGAACTATTGTAAGTATATTATCAAATTAATCTCCATAAAAAAAGCCCACAAAATGCGGGCTTCTAACATAGATATTATCTTTTCTTAGTCTATCCACATTTGGAATATCCACAGCTATTACAGCTTAAACAACCTTCCTTATAAACTAATTCATCTGCACACTCAGGGCATGGCGTTCCTTTTCCAGCCTTAGCTCCATCAGGGATAAATCTCTTAAGCGCTCTAACTATTCCTGTTTTCCAAGTATTAATTGTCTCTGTTTCGAAGCTTAAAGAAGTTACGATATCAACAACAAATGGTAGCGGCATTCCATGTCTTAATATTCCGGAAATAAGCTTTGCATAGTTCCAATATTCCTTATCGAAAGTTCTAGATAATCCACGATATACTTGTGTAAATCCATCACGATCTTCATATTCTAAATCGTAGCGCGACTTCCCTTTCTCTGTTCTGTTTTTATAAACCCAACCTTCTTCAACATAATTAGCAACGAAGAAATCCTCTGCTTTTCCTGTAAATATTTCGTAGGGGCGATCTTTCATAAGACCTACTACTGCTACCCACTTTTCTTTATTATTTTGGAATCTAAGAATACTTGCTTTTAATTTTCCAGGACGTGGAGGAGCGTAAGTCTCTTTAAATTCATCAATATCTGTTTTTTCTTCTTTCTTATCATTACTCACCAATACTCCTGAGCGAGATCCGTCACGATAAACTGTCATTCCTTTACAGCCTGACTTCCATGCCTCCTCATATATTTCACCAATAAGACTTTCTTCAACATTATTTGGAACATTTACCGTTACTGATATTGAGTGATCTACCCACTTCTGAACAGCACCTTGCATTCTAACTTTCTGCACCCAATCCACATCATTTGCCATTGCTCCCCAATATGGCGATACCTTAATTATCTCCTGCAATTGCTCATCTTCCATCTGCTTTACCTCATCAACATCATAGCCATTTACTTTTAACCATGTGACAAATTTATGGTGAAAAACAGTATATTCTTCCCAGCTATCTCCCACCTCATCGGTGAAGCTAATATTAGCAGCTTTATCATTTGGATTAACCTTACGACGACGCTTATAACTAACCATAAATACAGGTTCAATTCCTGATGATGTTTGAGCCATCATACTTGTAGTACCTGTTGGTGCAATAGTTAGCAATGCAATATTCCGACGACCATATCTTTTCATATCCTCCTCTAATCCTTCGGCAGCATCAAAAATTCTACGCATAAATGGATTTTCTACTTCACGCTTATAATCATATAGTGGAAATGCGCCTCTTTCTTTTGCTAGATTTACAGAAGAGCGATAAGCCTCTATTGCAAGGAATTTATGTACATCTACTGAAAAATCAGTAGCTTCCTCTGTACCATATTTATATCCTAATGCGGCAAGCATATCACCTTCAGCGGTAATACCAACTCCTGTTCGGCGTCCTTCTTCAGTCTTCTGGCGAATATTTGCCCATAGTTGGCGCTCCACTTGCTTAATTTCTATAGACTCAGGATCAGCATCTATCTTTGCTAAAATTTTATCAATTTTTTCCTGCTCTAGATCAATTATATCATCCATTATTCTCTGAGCCATATGCACATGCTTGGAGAATAATTTAGCATTAAATTTAGCTTTTGGAGTGAATGGATTTTCCACATAACCATATAGGTTTATAGCTAGCAGACGACAGCTATCATAAGCACACAAAGGAATTTCGCCACAAGGATTTGTAGAAACTGTTTTGAAACCTAAATCGGCATATGCATCAGGTACTGATTCATTAATAACTGTATCCCAGAATAATATACCTGGCTCAGCAGATTTCCATGAGTTATGTATTATTTTATCCCATATTTTGCGAGCATCAACATTCTGTGTATGTGATGGGCTTTTGGAATCAATAGGATATTGTTGTTGAAATTGGGTTCCATTAATTACTGATCGCATAAAATCGTCAGTAATTTTAACAGATACATTTGCTCCAGTCACTTTAGTGCTATCCATCTTAGCATCAATAAATTCCTCAGAATCTGGATGCTTAACTGAAATACTTAACATTAAAGCACCTCGGCGTCCGTCTTGTGCTACTTCTCTTGTAGAATTTGAGAATCGCTCCATAAAAGGAACAATACCTGTGGAAGTAAGTGCACTGTTTTTAACTGGACTTCCCTTGGGGCGAATTCCACTTAAATCATGACCAACTCCACCTCTACGCTTCATTAACTGTACTTGCTCCTGGTCGGTTTTCATAATACCACCATAGGAATCGGACTGACCATCATTCCCAATTACAAAACAGTTTGAAAGGCTTCCTACTTGAAGATTATTACCAATACCCGCCATTGGGCTTCCTTGAGGAATTATATGTTCAAAGTTCCTCAGAACATCAAACAACTCATCCTCTGACATTGGACTATTATATTTAGATTCAATACGGGCAAGCTCACGCGCTAATCTGCGATGCATATCATCAGGCGTTTTCTCATAAATATTGCCATCACTATCTTTCAATGCGTACTTATTAATCCAAACACCAGCAGCCATTTCATCCCCTTTGAAATAAACTGTACTGGCAATTAATGCCTCATAATATGTGTATATAGTAGGTTTTGTTTCTTC
>JAOZKO010000228.1 GCA_029935325.1 Bacteroidales bacterium | reverse complement strand
GAGAAATTTTTGAAGATGGATTTATGGTGGAATTATAAGTTAGCTTAGAGTGGCACTGTATATTTAGAATTTCGTAGTGTCTCTTCGTATCTCCTTTGCAGTATTTTGTGAAATAGTTGTAACACAGAGAGTCACAAAGAAATCACAGAGTTTCTCAAAGAAAATTATGACAGAACATCTTATATTTACTATTATAATTTATCAATAGTTCGTTAAGGTTTTTTATAATATTGATATTCAATAAATTGTGTAAATCAAATAAATATTGAATATGGAGATAAACAAACCTTCGCGCCTTAGCGTCTTTGCGAGAAACAAAATATTAACAAAGTATTAATTTATATCACCAAGTATATGGAAAATCTAGAAAATCTATGTCTGAAAGTAGTAGAACTTAGCAAAGAAGTAGGAGCGTTTTTAATGTCTGAGAAAAATAATATTACCACCAAAGACATTGAGACAAAAGGCCAACACGATTATGTAACCTATGTAGATAAAACTGCTGAAAAACAGATAGTAAAAGGTCTTATGGAATATTTGCCAGAGGCAGGTTTTATAACCGAAGAGGAAACTATTTCGAAACAAGGCGAAACCTATAATTGGATAGTTGACCCACTTGATGGAACAACTAACTTTATTCATGGAATGGCTCCTTTTGCTATCTCTATTGCTCTGAAAAAAGATGATAAAATAATTCTTGGAGTAATTTATGAACCAAATCTTGATGAGGTTTTTTATGCTTGGCAAGCTAGCAAGGCATTTCTAAACTCAAAGCCTATAGAGGTTTCCAAAACCAGTAAATTAGATAATGCACTTTTGGCAACTGGTTTTCCTTTTGTTGACTATTCAAAGCTGGAACCATATATGCAGCTTTTCGAATGGTGTATGCGCAATACTCGAGGGGTTAGGCGATTAGGTTCGGCAGCAACTGATTTGGCTTATGTTGCTTGTGGTCGGATGGATGGTTTTTACGAATATGGTCTTAAGCCATGGGATGTGGCAGCAGGGAGCCTTATTCTACAAAGGGCAGGAGGCATAGTAAGTGATTTTTCAAAGGGTGATAATTATTTATTTGGACAGGAAATACTAGCTTTTAATAAAAGTTTACATTCGCCTTTTGCAGAAGTTATTGCAGATTATTTTGAGTAAAGATTAGAATAATCCCCCAATTTACTTACATTTGCACCTTATCAAAACAAGACGAAATGAGTATTATTATAAAAGAAGTTATAGAGTCATCTGATTATAAAAAGTTTGTAAATTTCCCATTTGCTTTATATAAAAATCAGCCAATGTGGGTTCCACCCATTAAGGATGAAGAAATAAAAATGCTTAAGGCAGGTGAGAATCCTTCTTTTGAGTTCAGTGATGCTAAGTTTTGGTTTGCAATTGACAATGATAAGGTTGTTGGCAGAATAGGAGCAATAATTCAGCATACATATAATAAGGAGCGTAATGAGGAAATGGGTCGTTTTACTCGCTTTGAGTGTATTGATAGTTTTGATATAGCCAAAGAACTTTTGCTTACTGCCGAGAATTGGATTAAGGAACAGGGAATGAAAGGAGTTTATGGCCCCTTGGGTTTTAATAATTTGGATCATCAAGGAATGCTAATTGAAGGCTTCGACTATTTGCCATCAATTGCTAGCGAATATCATATGCCATATTATAAGGAGTTTATGGATAAACTCGATTATGAAAAGGAAATTGATTGGCTCGAATTTAGGTTGACACTTGGTGACAGAGCACATAATAAAGCAATGCGTGGCAGCGAACTTATTCAAAAGCGATATGGTATAAAGGTAATTTCGTTTAATTCTACCGATGAATTAAAGCCATATATAAATCAAGTATTTGAAATACTAAATGGATCATTTGATGTATTGCCTTTTGTTTCACAATTTGATGAGAAGCTAGCAAAATTCTATGCTTCAAAATACATTACTCTTCTAAATCCGAATTTTGTTAAAATGGTAGAGAAAGACTCAAAGCCAATAGGTTTTATTATTGGATTACCAAGTTTATCAAAAGCAATGCAAAAGGCAAAGGGGAAGTTGTTCCCACTGGGAATTGTACATATTATGAAGGCCTTGAAGGCAAAAGGTGTTGACACTGTTGATCAATTACTTACAGGGGTGCTCAAAGAATATCATTCCACTGGAGCTGCTGTAATTCTACAAGCCGAACTACAGGCTGAAATGCTAAAGCATGACATAAAATATATTGAAACTACAGGTATTTTTGAAACCAATGCTAGGGCAATCAAAAACTGGAAAAACTACGAGCATATCCAACATAAAAGGAAAAGATGCTTCCGTAAATTGTTTTAGTATTAATTGAAATTGTTTCTTGTTTGTTGTTTGTTGTTTGTTGTTTGTTGTTTCTTGTTTGTTGTTTGTTGTTTGTTGGAATCACCTGCGAGGCACTTCCAACTCCGAACTCCCAACTCCCAATTCTAGGCACTCCAAGTACTCTAGGCACTCCCAACTCCCAACTCCGAACTCCAATGTAATATCATAAGATATTTTTCATAGTTTTGTAGATGTATATGTTATAGGAAGTCTATTATCTACTAAAATCACTATTATGAAAGTCAAATTACTCACTATTTTAATATTGCTAAGCATTAGCTTTGTTAGCATACAAGACATTAAGGCTCAAAATTTTCTATCCTTTGCAAACGATAATTATAGTGGTGCTACTGGCATGTTTTACCAGCCTGCGAGTATTGCTGATAGTCGATATAAATTCGATATGGAGTTTATGGGAGCTTCCACTAGAGTTGAAAATAATTGGTGGGGAATTGATAGAGCAGTTCTCTTTAATTTTAATGCTCTGCAAGATTCAAATTTTGCTGATAAGTATTTAAGCCCTGTTGATAATGACGATGCTAAGTTTGTAAATCAAGCTATTGAGGCTCGTGTACTAAGTTTTATGGTCTCTCTTTCTCCAAAATCAGCATTTGGTTTTAGTGTAAGAGTAAGGCAAATGATTAATTTTGATAATCTGGATGCTGATGCCGCTGATTTATTACTAAATAAAAATAATATTCCTGAATTGTTTAATACGGATTTGAAATATGAAGATATGTCGCAGCAAGCGGTTGCTTGGGCAGAATATGGATTGACATATTCCCAAGTGGTTTATGACCAAAAGAAACACTTCTTGAAAGTGGGAGTTACTGGAAAGCTATTACAAGGAATGGGTGCAATTTATTTGTATGAAAAGGAACTTAGCTACACTCTTAATAATCAGGATACAGCAATGAATGTATATGGAGATATACGCATGGGTGCATCATCAAATTTCGAGGATTTAATAGACTATAAATTTACTGCAAAGCCTGGTTTAGGAATGGATTTTGGTTTTGTTTATGAATTCAGGCCTAAGCATGAGGAGTATTTATATGATATGGATGGTAAGAAAGGCCGCCAGCGTCGAGACCTGAATAAGTACCTTTTAAGAGTTGGTTTCTCAGTCCTAGATATGGGAAGCATGAAATTTAAGAAGGAGTTTGGTGCAAATGACTTTATTATTAATACCGATACTTTCGTTTTAGGAGAGCTAGATATATCAAACATATCGGATTTAGCCCAGCGGATTGATACTAATGGTAATATTGTTGGAACTGATGATTTTTTCAAATACCGATTGCCAACAACCTTAAATCTTAATATTGATTATCGTATTATGAATCATATTTATATTAACTTTAATGGACGATATGCTTTAAATCAGGGTACAGAGTATTTTTCAAAAGCGCATTATATGAGTGCCGTAAGTCTTACTCCTCGCTATGAAGGGCGTTGGTTTGGCCTATCCATTCCGATGAGGTACAATCAGTTTAATCAATTTAATGTGGGACTTGGATTAAGGTTAGGACCAGTTTGGGTTGGCTCAAACAATCTGCTAGCAATTACAGGATTGCAAGAATCTATTATGTCGGCAGATGTATATATGGCAATTAAAATTCCTATTATGTATGATGCGCCTGTGGATACTGATAAAGATTTGGTGTCTGACTCTAAAGACGACTGCCCATTTGATAAAGGAACACTTGAACTAAAAGGTTGTCCTGATTCTGATGGTGATGGTATAGCAAACAAATTTGATGAGTGTGCTTATACCTTTGGTCTAGCTGAATTCAATGGTTGTCCTGATACTGATGGCGATGGAGTACAAGATAAGTTTGACGATTGCCCGGAAATAGCAGGCTCTAAATTATTTGCTGGTTGCCCTGATACTGATGAGGATGGAATTATTGATAAAAATGATAGCTGCCCTTCCTTAGCAGGAACATTAAATTATTTTGGCTGCCCTGATACCGATGGCGATAGCATCCCAGATAATTTAGATGATTGTCCTGAGTTGGCAGGGAGTATAGCTTTCAACGGTTGCCCTGATACCGATGGTGATGGAATAATGGATGCCATTGATCTTTGTCCTAGCGTATTCGGACTTGATAGTTTGCAAGGCTGCCCTTATGTTGATACCGATAAGGATAGCATACAGGATAAATACGACCAATGTCCAAAAACAGCTGGACCAAGAGAAAATGCAGGTTGCCCATATGCTGATACAGATAGCGACGGGGTGCCAGATAAAGATGATTTTTGCCCATTAACACCTGGTCCAATAGCCAATAATGGCTGCCCTGTTTTAGAAAAGGAAGAAGTGGAAATTCTGAAAACTGCTTTCGATAACCTTGAGTTTAAAACTTCAAAATCAATTATCCTTGCTTCTTCATTTAGTTCCTTAGACGAATTAGCTGCACTTATGAAAAAGAGGCCTGAATTCAGATTATTAATCGAAGGATATACAGATAATGTAGGTCAACCAAATGCAAATATGAGCTTAAGTCAGAATAGAGCCAATGCCGTGAAAAAGTATTTGGATAAGAAAGGAATTCAAAGTTCAAGGATAGATACAAAATGGTATGGTGAGAATAATCCTATAGCTGATAATAAAACAGCAGAAGGAAGAGG
>JAOZKO010000227.1 GCA_029935325.1 Bacteroidales bacterium | reverse complement strand
TTCAGTGTTGATGTGTTTCCCTCCTTCGCTAAAGCTTCGGAGAGTTAATGTGTTTTGTGTTTTGTGTTTGTTGTTCTCTGAGCTCTGACAACTGATTACTGAACACCGATTACTAATTTCAGTGTTGATGTGTTTCCCTCCTTCGCTAAAGCTTCGGAGAGTTAATGTGTTTGTTGTTTGTTGTTTTGTGTTCGGAGTTTCTAGGATTTATTAACTTTCAAAATGCTTTCCCAAATAACTTTTGCGGTATTATCCCAGGAGAATAGTTTTGCTCTTTCTTTTCCCTTGGCAATATACATTTCTCTTTGCTTTGCATCGGTAGCTAGAAGCTGCATTGCTTCCGAAATTTCGTGAGTATTAAAGGGGTCAACAATTAAAGCAGCATCTCCTGCCACCTCTGGCATTGATGTTACATTGGAAGTAATAACTGCTGTTTCAGCCATAAAAGCTTCAATAATAGGGATTCCAAAACCTTCAAAATACGACACATAAACCATTGCTATTGAGGAAGCAACCACTTCATTTAACCTGTCAGGGCTAAGGTGCCCTAGGAAAATAACATCTTTCTTGAATTGCATATTCTCATATGCTTGCTTAATGGAGCGAGTCCAACGTTGCTTATTGCCAACAATTACCAATTTATTGTTTGAGCTACTGCGCTGTTTGTATAAATCAAATGCCTTAAATAATCCCTCAAGATTTTTTCGAGGATGCAATGCTCCCACAAAAACAAAATAGGGATTCCCTTCACTTATTACCTGACGAACCTCTTGCTGTCTGGCTTTTTCAATTGGATTATAAACCTCTTTTACACCATTATATGCAACATCGATTTTACTGTTTTCAATTTTATACAATCTATGAATATCGTATTTGGAGTATTCAGAAACGGTGATAATTCTTGTGGCCTTTCGAGCAAATTTAGGAAAGAAAAACCGATAGTATATTCTATCCAATAATGGTAAATCCTTTGGGTAAAACTCAAAATTCAGATCATGAATTACAGAAATAGATGGCACTTTGCTTCTTAGGGAAATATATCCATCGGGAGAAAGAAAAACATCCGCTTTATGCTTTTTCAATACCCTAGGAATTGATAGCTCGAACCACAAAACATAAAGAAAAGGATGGCGAGCAGGAGGTCCAATTACCACTGGTGTAACATTATCTGAAAAAATAAACTCCGAATCGTACGAATGATCAAAAATAAAAATAAACTCATGCTCAGGATGCGAAATACAAATTCGCTTCAGCGACTCATAACTAAACCAGCCAATGCCCTCAAGTCTGTTTTTAAGAAGTAATCTTGTATTTACTGCAATTTTCAAACTAATACCTGCTTAAATTTCCATTAAACTATTAATCGGCAAATATCTAAAAATTTATTGACAGTGAGATAAAATTTATGAAAGGCTCCAAAAGGAAGAATATATTTCAGAGAGTTTTTACTAATATCATTAGCTTCTAGATTAGCTATAAAAACTAATCCAATACAATAATCTGAATATCTGGGAAATGCGTAGTAAAAAAGCCATATCCTCCTTCAATATTTGTAGGATAATTTATTGGCTCGCTTACAATACTTGCAAATAATGACCCTCCTCTTTTTCGCGCACTTAAGTATTCATAATACTCCTGACTAATATTGGATATGGAGGCTATTAATGTATCAGAAGTCCAATTATATAGCACTTGCTCTCCACTTATATTTGGGTTATCAAAGCCATCATCGCTTAATAAAATAGTAAACTGATTTGGTGATTCCTTTGCATATGGGTCTTCATTATTAGTTGTGTCATCTTGAGTATAAAAATTAATCATATACCAATTAAGTTCATTAGGTGGGTCTGTAAAACTGATGCTTACAGTAATATTATTTGAGTCTGCACCACCTCCCCTTTTTGCACTTACCGAATCGAAAGGAATAATTTCAAGCATTGTGGCTTTTGAAGTCACACTTTCTCCAGTTTCAGGATTATAAACATTCAATGTATATTCCACATTGGTATATTGAGGGGTATAAATACTTGCATATACTCCTGGCACACCATTAATGGAAAATAGGTCGTCAGTAACTCCATTATATGAAATACTTACTTTAGCATCTTTAACCATCAGCTGATCTACTAAACTGCTTCCCGAAGATGTAGAATCATAATCCTCGGAATAATCAAGCGCACCAAAACTTTTGCTAATGGCCACAACCATAACCGAATTAGGAATAATCTGTGATGAAATAACCATTTTTACGGGTGTTTGTTCTAGTTCAATATCCAGAGGTTTTGGCTGGCATGAACCAAAAAATAGCACTAATAATATTACTAATATCACTGAGTACATGGGAAAATATTTATCTACTGTTATCATAATCTAAAAATTAAAATTATAAGCTATTGAAGGAATAAACCCAAAAAGACCTGGCTGTTCGTACTTATATCCTGTTCCATCATCATTTGGCACTACTCTTACGGAATATGGTTGTGCTCTGTTGTATAAATTATAACATCCAAAGCTCCACTCTCCATTAAATTTTCGCTGCCTTTTAGGTTTCAGAGTAAAGTTCAAATCCAACCTATGGGATGGGGCCATTTCAACAGCATTGCGATCAGTATATATTGGAATAATCTCTACATTTGTCATGGTAGCATTTGGCATTAAGTATTGCCCTGTTTGTGCTGTAAATCGCGAACCACTTTGGTAAACCCATACTGCAGAGAACATCCATCTTTTTGATAATTCATAGCTTAGTACTATTGAAATATTATGTCTTCTATCGTATTTTGCCGGAAAAGTTTTTCCCTTATTCAACTCATCAAATTGACGGGTTGCCTTACTTAATGTATAGCTAATCCAACCAGTAAGTTTTCCTCTTTCCTTGCGGAGCAAAAATTCAGCTCCATAAGATGTGCCTTTACCTGCAAGTAATTCGTCTTCATAATTATCATTCAAAACCAAGCTAGCACCCTCTCTATATTCAATTAGGTTTTGCATTCTTTTATAATATACTTCCACCTCAAAAGAGATATTATGCTTAACAAATAAGTGATTATAACCTGCTGCTATTTGGTCTGCAATCTGCGGTTTCACATTTGAAGTTATGGGATACCACAGGTCGGTAGGTAGTGCTACTGTTGAACTTGCCACTCGATGCAAATATTGCTTCATTCGCGAATAGCTAAGTTTTATGGATTTATTCTTCGCTGCAAGATAGCGAATTGCGAGTCGAGGCTCAAGGCCTGCATACACTTTATCCTTCACCACTGCACCCGAAAATCGCAATCCATAATTAACTTTAAAAGTTCTGCTAATATCCATATCATTCATTGCATAAAGGGCAAATTCATTTGTTAGCATTTTAGGACCTTCATTACTACTTAAAAAAGATGATATATCGCCAGCAGTACTTACTATATTAGGTTGAAATTGATGAGAAATAAATGACCCTCCATACTTTATGTGGTTTTCATTATTTCTGAAATAATCGAAATCTGCTTTTAATCCAATATCAAAAATCTTTGAATTAATATAAATGGAATTACCAACAAATTCTCCATTAATATCATAATCGAAATCGGTAAGTATAAATGATACATTGGAAAATAGCTTTGGATTATAAATGTGGTTCCAACGCAAGGTATGAGTCATATTTCCTAAATTAAAACCAAAGTCCAATCCAAAATCTTGCCCAGTGCTATCTCCTTTTTCTTTAACATTTTCCTCACTAACATTCAACACATCTCTACCCATATAAAAGCTATAAAACAACCTATCCTTTTGCGAAATTTTATAGTTTACTTTTGCATTAAGGTCATAAAAATAGTATGGCAAATTACTAGCTACCATCTTGAATACTTGATCAATATACGTTCTTCGTGCAGAAACCAAAAAGCTCATTTTATTTTTAATAATAGGTCCTTCCAACATCAACCTTGATGATAACAAACCAATACCTCCTGCACCATGAAATTCAGTGGAGTTTCCCTCCTTCATTCTTACATCCAAAATAGAAGAAAGTCGGCCACCATAATTAGAAGGGAAGGCTCCTTTTATCATTGTAAGGTCGTTAATAGCATCCGAATTGAATACTGAAAAGAAGCCGAAAAGATGACCGAGATTATAAACAGTTGCTTCATCTAATAAAACAAGATTTTGATCAGCATCCCCTCCCCTAACAAATAGAGACGTACTACCTTCTGTTCCTCCAGAAACTCCTGGCAACAACTGCATTACTTTAATGGGATCTACTTCTCCTCCAATTGTAGGAATATATTTAATACTCTTAGCCTTTACCGTAATTGTGCTCATTTCAGTACTTCGCAATCTTTCTTTTTCGGCAGTAACATCAGCTTTAATTTCCACACTTGATAGCTCAGTAATTAAAGGTTTAAGCTTAATATCTATTCTAGTATCCTTGGTAAGTCTAATGCTTTTCTCAACTTTATCATAACCCATAAAGCTTATAATTATCACTACAGTATCATTCTTAATGTATTCATTATCAATGGTAAGTGAGTAAAAACCGTAAGTATTGGTTAACACTCCAACATTACTGCCCTTTATCATAATGGTGGCATAAGAAATATCTTCTCCATTACTTTTATCAGTAATATTACCACTAATAACCTTTTGGCTGTATCCTAAATACGTAATTGATACAAACAATAAAAGTAGAACTGTTTTCATTTGTGCTGATTTATCTTGCAATATTATAACAATATAACGAGCTAACGTTATTAAATTGCAATATAGTATAAGTCGTTATACGATATTTATTACTTTGTTGCTATTCAGCAATATGCAAAAGACAATGTGTTGGTTATCTGTTAACTATGGCTAATTCCTAAGTTGATGCGCTAATTGTATACCTGTACCAAGGAAACAGAATTATAAAGAGCTAATTCAAATATCTATTTATTTCTTTTACTTTTTTTATGATAAAAAATCCCCAACGCTCTCTTTGAAAATGATAAATACTATTCTCAATTCTGATA
>JAOZKO010000032.1:5908-15360 GCA_029935325.1 Bacteroidales bacterium | reverse complement strand
TAATCCGTGTTCTAACTTTTCTATAGTACTATTAAGGCAATCGTTACTAATCAGTCAACGCACAAGCCTGCATTTGTAAAATTCAAAAAATAACTGTAATATTAGTGAGTCAAGGAAGCAAGCCGATAGAACACTAGTATGTAATACTCTTAATCAGTCTGGCATCTGCTTATATGGAAAATAAATTGGTATTTAAATGCCGTATAAGAGACTATTCTTATTTCATAAGCAGGCCTTGATTTTTTATTCACTAATATCACAGAAATCATGAAAGCCAAAAGTAAGAAAAAAAGAATTTCAAATTTTCCAATTATTAATCTCAATGCAGCAGGCATTGATATTGCCGATAAAAGAATAGATGTATGTGTTCCTGATGATAGGGATGATGATTTTATTCAAACATTTGGTACTTTTACCTGTGATTTGCATGCTATTGTTGATTTTCTACTTAAATGCAATATCAATACAGTAGCTATGGAAAGCACTGGAGTTTATTGGGTTCCACTATTTTTATTATTACAGGAAAGAGGTTTTGATCTATATCTAGTAAATGCAAGACATGTTAGAAACGTTACTGGTCGTAAGAATGATGAAGAGGACGCCGAATGGATTCAACGCCTTCATAGCTGTGGACTATTACGAAGGAGCTTTCAACCAGATAATGAGACTAGAGAACTTCGCAGTTTAGTACGCCATCGTAAAAACTTAATTCAAAGTCAAAGTATGCATGTAAATAGAATTATAAAAACACTTGAATTAATGAACATTAAACTTCATACGGTCATAAGTGATATTTTAGGAAAAAGTGGAATGGCAATATTGAAGGCTATTATTATTGATGGAGAAAGAAATCCAGAGGAACTTAGTAAACTAACAGACAGAAGAATCAAGGCGAGTCAAGAAGATATTATTAAATCATTAGAGGCAGACTGGAGGGATGAACACTTATTTGCACTAAAGCAATACTACGAGTTCTATTATTATTATAGGGAACAAATACGAGAAGTTGACACCAAAATAGAGCTACGCCTACAAAAAACAGTAGTAAGCAATAATGATTCAGCTAAAAGTATTATATCTTTAAGAAACAAAGCAGCCAAAACAAAAAAACTAAAGAAAAATGAATTCCATTATGACGTAGGAATGTATTTACAAGAAATATTAGGAGTTGACATTACAAATTTATTTGGCATAAGTGATACTACTGCTTTGGAGATAATATCAGAATGTGGTACCGACATGACAAGATTCCCAAATTCAAGTCATTTTACTTCATGGCTTGGATTAGCTCCAAACAATAAAATATCTGGCGGAAAGATACTTAGTAGCCGTGTGCCGAAGAAAAAACACAATGCTGGCCAAGCATTTAGGATGGCTGCAAACAGTCTATGGCGTAGTCAAAATGAATTTGGAGATTTTTATCGAAGAATTAAATCAAAAAGTGGAGCTAACAAAGCAGTGGTAGCTACTGCAAGAAAGATTGCCACGGTATTTTACACTCTAATCTTAAAAAGAGAAGAGTTTGATAAAGATAAATTAACTCTACAGCACGAGATCTACACTCAAAAGAAGATTAAAAGGCTTGAAATGCAACTGGCTCATTTAAAGGCTGTTTAGTTTTTAGTTATATAAGAGGTTCATCATTCAAATTCTTTTCACCCATTAGGCCTCAGTGGTTTTGCCACATCACAAAAGTGAATGGTAAAAGTAGGAATTTATATTGCTCTTTTTACATTGTTTTTTATAATGAAGTTCGGAATTGGAAGTTCGGAGTTTGGAGTTATTGGAATGAAAATTGAAGTTTTCTATAATCAATATTTTTGTTTGTCTATTTTACTATCTTTGCTTTTCAGATTAATCTAAATAATAAGGTTAGCCTTATGCGATATATATATATTCTTATTTCTTTAATTGTATTCTCGGGAAGCTTAATTGCTATGTCTTCCTCTGAAAACGAGCAATCTTCCATTGCAAAAGTCATACAATACAAAGGCAAGAATGATTCTTTGATTAAACAAATAAGGATTTATTTGAATAGATCGGAACCTGACCATAGCATTCCTATGCTATTTGAAATTATAAATAATGGTAATACTAACACTGATACCCTAATTCTTAGCAAAATACTACTATCAGAAGCCTATCGTCAGAAAAGGGAATATAAAAAAGGTGAGGAAATATTATTATCTGTTTTAAAGGAATCTGATATATCTAATTATAACCAAGCATATGCTTTAAATAGGTTGGCATCAATATATAATGAAGGAAACCTTACATCAGGTTCTAAATACGATACCGTTCTTAAATGCTCTGAGCTTTCTATTTCAATTTCTGATAAATACGGCTTTGATAATCTTAAATACTTATCATTTAATGAAGTTGGATATGTCTATAAAAGACAAGGAGATACAATTAAATCTAGATATTTTTTAGAGCAAGCTTATCAAGGTTTTATTGAGCAAAAAGCTTATGCAAATGCGATTACTACAGCCATTAACCTTAGTGATATATATTCTAGAATTGGTAATAACTCGAAAGCTAAACTCATCCTTGAAGAAGCTATAAAGATGGGCAATCCCGATAAACAAAAGAATCTGTACTTGCGTTTGCACCTTCAAAAAGCACAACTATATAAAGCTGATGGTGAATTTGAATTAGCTTATGAACAGCTATCAAGATCAAGAAAACTACAACAAAGTTTCTATGGCGATCGCATTAACAGACAAATAAATGAAATGTCGGCACTATATGATTTGCAGCAAAAAGAAGCTCAAATTAAAGAATCTGAACATCAAAATAAAATACATCGACAAAAGCAAGTATTCTTTATTATCGCAATTACTATCCTTTTAATTATTCTAATTATACTTGTATTTGTATTTAGATTACGTAGAAAATACCTGATACAAAAACGTGAATTAATAAAGTCTGAAAACGAAAATCTAAAGAAAGATTTAGAATTTAAAAATAAAGAGCTCACCCTCAGTACTATGAATATGATTCGTCATAGTGAGTTTGTAAGTTCCCTCGTACCTGATTTAAAGGCGCTTTACAAACTTGATTCAAATAACCGAAAGCAATCCATTCTGAATATTGTTAGAGGCATTAGCATGCATAATAAGACTGAGCTTTGGGAAGATTTTTATAAAAGTTTCTCTGAAGTAAACAACTCTTTCAATAGTAATTTAATGGATAAGCACCCTGATTTAAGCTCCAAAGAAAGGCGACTTTGTGCTTTATTAAAGCTCGATATGAGCACCAAAGATATTGCATCAATTAGCCACACAAGTATCCGCGGACTTGAAACTGCCCGCCATCGATTACGCAAAAAGCTAAAGCTTACTGGTGATGTAAATCTTAGCAATTATTTGCAGGGTTTTTAATGATTAGAGAAGGCTAAAGGCTAAGGTTTAAAGTTTGCTGAAGCTTTGAATGAAAGCGAAGTTGCGATGGGGCTAGATGGTGAAGTTGAGAAAGGGAGAAAAGGAGAAGATCTGCATTGCACGTGAAGCCTTCGCTATGTCCGCTGAACAAATGAGCGAAGCCTTCACTTTTGGGCTGGGAGGGAGAAAAGGAGAAGTTGCGATGGGGCTAGATGGTGAAGTTGAGAGAAGGTGAAAAGGAGAAGTTGCGATGGAGCGAGATGGAGAAAGAGAGAAGCGACTTTGCGTGAACATTTCAAATATAAAGTTACCTTCTAGAAAGCTTTAGTGTACAAAAGTAACTCTTGCGAGAACCCAAAAATCACAGAAGTATTAATTCCAAACACATCCAAATAAAAGAGATTTAGAATTTCACAAATAAAAAAGCCATTCCAAATCCCAAAAACCATTACTCCTTCTTTTCTAGTTATTTACAATTTCAAGGCGTAGAAATGACGTAGTGTTATATTCTCGCTAAGAGGAAATGACGTAGTGTTTTATTTGCATAAAACCTTGCTCTGGTCGTACTATTGCAAAATATTATTATTACGGATATTGTATAGACAAATTTACTAATTAGTTTTTGCAGAAATCGCTAAAACACAGTATTATTCTCGACAAAAATTTAAGAGAAAAACATTTTGAATAAATCAAGTAACATTAAAGACAAGAATTGTTCTGATCCTGATAAGGAGAAGGTGGATATTGCTTTGGAAAAAGAGTTTTCAAAAATAGAAGGCTTTGATAAGGCTCTTCATAATCTACGGAAACGTTTAATTAGGTCGAACTTATATCTTAAGGAAAATAAAACAGAAACAAATAATTAGCTATGAGAAAAATCTACATCTTATTATTATTGAGTTTGTTTCTGCTAGAAGGTTTCGCTGCTGATAGCGATACTACTGCAAACCCTAAAAAAGTAAAAGCTGTAAAAGTATCGGGAAGTTTTGGCGCAGGACTTACACTTTATGGTGTTACCGGAATTGACCCTCAACGACCTCCTTCCTTTTGGGAACTACGGGGTTCCATCAATATAAACCTTTATAATCAAGTCAATATTCCATTTAATTTCAATATCTCACAGCAAAACTCAAATTACACACACCCTTTTAATCAGTTTGGCATAAGCCCACATTATAAAGCAGTTACACTTCACCTAGGTTATAGTGTAATGAACTTCTCGGAATATTCATTAAGTGGAATGAACTTTATGGGTGCAGGAGTAGAAATAACGCCTGAGAAATCCTGGATTCGAGGAAAAGTATTGGCAGGGAGATTTGTAAAATCCGTGCCATATACAGCATCTAGCACCTTGTTTTTGAATAATCCTGCTTATGAGCGATGGGGTTATGGCTTGATGCTAGAAGTAGGAAAACCACAAAATAATGTGGGGCTAATTGTTTTCAAAGCTCAAGATATGCCCAGTACTGCTGGCAATATCCCCTCTGATGTTCAGCTAAATCCTGCCGAGAACCTAATTCTTGGAATCACTACTTTTCAGCGGATTTCTAAAAAACTAAGTTTCAAAGGGGAGTTTGATAAAAGTGCCTATACATCTAATACCAACGAAAAACCCATAGAGGTAAATAGCAATACATATTCTAATTATATGGGAGCAATATTTCAGCCTCGCTTATCAACAAGTTTTAGTTATGCATTGCAAGCGTCATTGGATTACTCAATTAAGAAAATTGGCTTGGGACTAGCATATAAACGTGTAGGACCTGATTATCAATCCATGGGAACAGTATTTTTGGATAATAATAGAGAAGATTTTTTAGTAAAAGTAAAAGGTATTGCAGCAAAAAATAAACTTACGTTTTTTGCCAATGCAGGTCTTCAAAGATCTAATCTTGACCAAACAAACCTATCTAGTAATAATAGATTTATAGGCTCGCTAAACTTGGGGTATAATTTTAATTCTGAATTAAATATGGCTTTCAATTATTCCAATTTCAATACTACAAATCAAATAAATCAGATTAGCCATGCTGATAGTGTGCGATATGTACAAACCACTCATAATATAGGATATAATGTTATTTACAATTTCAAAACGGATAATAAAACTCATGCCATATCTTTAATGACAAATTATTCAATAGCAAATACATTATACAAAACTTCCACTTTCAATTATGTGCTTCCTGATACTGTTATTGAAGTGACGGGTAGTGAGCGAGAAACAGAAAGTGGATTTCTAAATCTCAACCTAGCTTATAATTTAGGTTTTATTGAGCAAAGCGCTTTTGTTAGCCTTGCGCTTAATTATTCAGATATGAGAAATGAAAATCTAAAAAGCCAGACCATAGGGCCGGTTTTAACCTTGGGCAAAAATCTATTAAAAAAGAAACTTCGCCTTGCGCTAAGTTTAAATTATTTGAACACAATTCTTGATGGCAACTCATCGGGAAATATTATAAACGAACGTTTATCAGCATCTTATCGACTTACAAAACATCACTCCTTTAGATTATATGTGGTTAATGTAAACCGAACTTTTACTGATGGCACTCGAAACTCCTATTCTGAATTTAGGGGTGGAATTCAATATCGATATAGCTTTTAAAAATTTTAATATATGAAAAAAGCACTTCTTATTTTCTTTATCGCTTTTGTGGGCATTAGCCTACAAGCGCAGATTGTATATCCTATTACGGCAACATCTTCACTAAATAGCTCTGGCTCTGTTTACCTTAGCGATTATACTGATGATGCTTTAAATATGCTTTCTGTATCACTAACTTTTAATGATAATAATGAACCATCTTGGGATGTTCGTTTAAAAATGACCATCGAAAGTAGCACCGTAAAAATTCAAAGTAAAGCCAATGGAACATATACTCCCATAACGCTATATCCTGGTCAGGCTTTTCAATTATCAGGTAGCGACCTCTACGAATATTTCGATTATAATAATCTTGAAAGCCAAGGTATAGCAATGTCTCAACTTAGTCAGGATGGCAGATTACCAGAAGGAACCTATTCATTTTGTTTTGAAGCGGTGGATTTTAGTAGCGGAAAACCAATATCTATTCCTACATGCAATATTACCTATGTGGTACTTTACGACCCACCCATAATACAAACCCCACATAATGAAGTTACTATAATTCCGCAAAGCCCACAAAACATAGCCTTTCAATGGCAAGATGGCACTCCCCCATCCTATGGCAGCACTCTTAATACTGAATATACATTACGAGTGTATGAGGTTACAAATAATCAGGTATCGCCAGAAGCTGCCTTGGTAAATAATCAGGTAATTGAGATTTTTAGTTCCATACCTCAATCCGGAACAATGTTGGTTTATGATGCATCCATGCCCGCCCTTGACGACAATAAACGATATGTATTTACCGTGCAAGCAGAGGATATTAATGGTAGAGATGTATTTAAAAATGATGGACTTAGTGAGCCTTCTTGGTTTAGCTATGGATTTTCTACAGGAGGAAATATCAGCCTAAGTACGCCACAAGATGATGGTGCATTTACTAAAAATGAGCAAAAACTATTTGAATGGAATTGCCCATCAAATCTTGCCTCAGGGCAGAGCTATAGTTATGAATATGTTATTACTAAAATAAATTCTGGGCAAACGCCGCAGGAAGCTATACAATCAAATACTGCTTTACATACAGAAATAACTACCGAGACATCATCTCAAGGAAGTTGGAGTTATCTTTTGCAAGAGGAAATGGAAAATTCCACATATTATGCATGGCAAGTAAAAGCATTTTCTGCCACAACAGAAATTGCTGCTTCGGATGTATTTAAGGTAAAAGGACCTCCACTAATTGAGAAGTTTATTGCTGGTGGTCATGAGGTAATTGTTCGCCAAGCATATAATGATGACTTAAACAATTTCTCAGGAAATGGTGATGTGAAATTCAGCTCTAATGGTGATGTTGCTAATATTGATTTCTCAGGCTTAAAGCTTGTAAAATCAGGAGAAAGATATGTGCTTGAAGCTGGTGAAATAGCTTCCAAGTTAACAGATATGGACATTGAACTCACTGCTGATTATACTGATAATGGTGATGCTCTGTTTAAAACGGATAGTTTGAAGCTCGATAAAAACAGATTAGCTATTTCTGGTACTGTGGAATGGGATTTTCCTTTGGCAACCAAATCATCATCTCAGAGCAAAGTATTGTCTGATTATACATGGTTCAATTATGACGAATACTATTTGAATGGCGGTGCAATAATAGCAACAACGACTTATGAACTTGCTGACCCTATGGGCTATACCATGGAACTGAATCCAGAATCGGATTTTTTAATTAGTGAGAATAAATACTTAATTCGTTTTAAAGGCCATGTGATTCTACCTGAAGATATTAATGCCTATTCCGACAATAAGGATTTAAAAATTCCATTTACCAAGGTTAATCAATTATTCTATTTCACTATGGATAATATTGAAATGGATAATCAAATACAATTGGTTAAGAATATCAATATTGTGGCTTCACCAACTAAGGTTGTATTTGATTTTAGTGATGACGAAACACCTGGAACACTTTCAATTGATGCTCAATGGAAAGGCCTTTACATTATGGATTTTAATTTAATCTATCGTCAGAATTTAGACAGCATTCAATTAAAACTCAAGGACAACTTCTTTTACAGCCATTCTACTGATAGTGAAATTGAATTTTGGCTTGAATCTCAGGGCCTACATTATGAGTTTGAGTATGATTTCCCTGATGCCAATCAGGTTCAGTTCAATACTTTTGGTGGTATTTGTAAAAAGCTGAAATTGAGTATCGATAAAAATCAAGTCACCTCAAGTGCATTTGAAGGAGCAATTGAGGTGCTGATACTCAGTAATTCCAAGCTTTATGATTTTGATGTTCCCATTACAGAAACAGGATTTCAAATTGGGGATTTCAAAACTCCAATTGAGGGAGAAACATTTACTCTAAACGCTTCCAATGCTGATAAGAAAGTTGATGTGGAAATAACGCGAGCGGTATTTAACAATAACAATCATCTGGATATGACCATTGATATTGATTGGTTGAAGCAAAATATAAGCTTAACAAATAATTCTGATTTTTGTATTTGGGGAAATTCAAATATTGGTTTCAGCGCACCAAATAGCATGATTCCTCTTTCGTCGCAATACACCACAATTATGGAAGGTGATTTTGAGATAACTCTTGACAGTATTGGTGCTGGAGTTTATAAAGCTAGTTATGCTTTTGTTTTTTCTTCAACCATCGCACTTGGTGAAGATGTTTCGGGAAAGGATGGTCCTCCTCAGCTTAATCTAATGGCAAATGAACCACCGCAAACCCGAACTAAGTCCATTCATACTCCGGGTATGGGTGATGACGACCTTATTGATGCAAGTGGAAGTGGGACTGCAGGAGGCGATAATGCAGGAAAAACTTCTTCCATTTCAGACTTGCTAGATGCTGGTCTTAAAATGGGACTTACTTCTGATGAACCTGGCGTATTAGCTTATCCATATATTAAAATAAATGCTGTGGTGGCTAAATTCGAAGGCCATTTATCTATTTTCCATGAACATCCTGATTGGGGAACAGGATTTCATGGATATTTATACGGAAAACTATTACTTCCTATTGCCAAAGAGATGTCTAGCCATATTATTATGGGAACTTATGCCGATGAAACCTATTGGTATATAAGCTTTAGTATGCAAATTGGAGAAAGAGCAAATCAGGTAGGGAGTGGATTTATGTCAAAGACCCCTGATGGCAGTGGTAAAACACTAAAGAGCAAGAAACTTGGTAAACTTTCAGGAGCAAATACATTGAAAGTTGGCATTCCTATGGGGCCAGTTTCTCTTACAGGAATTGAAGGTAGGGTTTATCATAATATGAGTCATACCGTAGTGAATACTGTATTGGGAGAAGAAGGATATTCTGAATTTGAATACCGACCAGATGTTGATACAGATTTTGGTTTCTTGGTACGGGCATCATTTATCGACACCTATTCTCAAGGAGCAATCCTCATGTACACTGGCGCCTGGGAAGCTACTTTTGGTGGTGG
>JAOZKO010000032.1:0-5808 GCA_029935325.1 Bacteroidales bacterium | reverse complement strand
TGGCTTGATGTATCCAAAAAGGATGTATTCTTTGGAGCGGGTATAAGAGCTCAAATAGAGCTTAATAGCCCATGGATTGGTATTGGTGATATTGCAAGTGTAAAACCTTATGTGGGATTTGTTGCCGCTGCAGGTATTCATACCCGTTTGACATGGGATCCTGAATTCCAGATAAATGATATTGGAATGTGGATGCACGCCTCCGCAGGTGTTTATTGTAAGTATAAATGGCTTGGAGACAAAGGAGAATGGACATTGGGGAAGGTATCATTAGCAGGAAACTTTAATCTTCATATTCAGCCTACTCCTGTAGTTATTTCAGGAGCACTTAAAGGCTCGGTGGAGATATTAAGTGTTGATGTGGATTTTGAAGTAGATGGTAGTTATGAATTCTAAATTATTAAATATGAGTAGAATTATTATAATATTATTTTTTGCATTTGGACTAGCAACAAGCTTGGAAGCCCAAAAGACCATATTGTATGTGAATAATTCAGCAGACATTGATAATGCTATTGAATTAAGAATTTTTACTAATGATTTGAAGAATAAGCAGGGTTTAGATATTTATAGAAAAACAAATTCTACTAATTGGCAAAAGATAAATCAGAGTCCTATAAAGCAAAAAACTGTTGCAGAAGTTGGCAATAATTACGATGAATCAACTAAGAAACTAATAGAGTTGCTAAATTCGGATGAGAATACTTCTGAGGGAATTATTAAACTAGTTTTGATTCTTAATATTATCCAAAACAAAGACCTTGCTGATGCAATGGGATTAAGATATATCGACAAAACTATTCAAGTAGGAGAAAGCTATTATTATAAAATTACTGCTGCTAATTCCACAAATGAAATGGTAGTATCAGAGAGTTTTACTACTGGTAAATACAGTCCTATTACTCCTCCTGATAGTATTAATGCCTATCAAGAAAACAATAAAAGTATAGTATTTAATTGGCTCCCTAATACTGAAAGATTTTATGCGGTAAATATTTATAAATCAGCAAATGATGGTGAGAAGACAAAGCTAAATTCTGATCCAATATTGATTTCTAAAATTGTAAATGAAAAAGGGATAAAAGATTATCCGAAGATAAAATATACCGATGAAGAAGTAAAGCTTGGTAATAATTATAAATATCAGATTGAAGCCTTAGATTATTTTGGAAACAAAGGAGAGCTTTCTACAGTTCTAGAAGTAGATTTTAAAGATATTATTCCTCCACCAAAACCAAAGAAAATAATTCCCAAAGTTAATGACAAAACACAATCCGTTATTCTATCGTGGAAGATAAAGGGAGCTACGGATTTATTAGGATTTAATATTTATTTGAAATCCCAAGGGGATAGTATGGCAACAAAAATCAATACATCATTAATTGCTGCTGATACTAATAAATATGGCTTTAGTGTGCAATCCGCTGGCAAGTATAAAGTTGCTGTGGAAGCAATTGATAGTGCAGGAAACAAATCCATATCTGACGAGGCTGATATTGTTTTTCTTGATTTAGCTGCTCCTGCAAAACCAACAAATCTCAGCTTCACCTTTGGCGATAAAGGCAAAATCATTTTCCGTTGGGATGCTGTTGAAACAGCTGATTTTATGAGCTATCGCGTTTATCGCAAAGAGTCCAAGTCCAAGCAATATACGCTAATGAATGCCCATAATATTGATAGCGCATATTTTGAAGATAAGATTTCGCTAACAGTTAAAAACTCATTTACATACTATGTAGTTGCATTGGATACAAGTTTTAATACTAGTGAGAAAAGTGATTTGCTAATTGTAAAAATGCCTGATATTACTCCCCCTTCAAAACCATTTATTAAGCAAGCAACTAGAGCTGATAATGGCATTGCAATAAAGTGGGTTGCTAATAAAGAAGATGATTTAGCTGGCTATAATTTGTATTTAATATCAAATAACGATACCAATAAACTAAATGAAGAACTAATTGTTGGCACTAGTTTTATCGACAATCAAGAACATACTTATCAACCGCTTAATTATGTAATTACTGCATTGGACTCAACTGGTAACGAATCCGTTGTATCCAATACTTACAGTCTTAATTCCGAAAAGGTATTGCAAGCTGATGGAACAATTACTAAAATCAAACTAAAGTATAAAAGCTCTACTAAAGAAATCACGTTATCTTGGAAATACGATGGCGATAACAAGCCATTAGGTTATATTATTTACAGAGCGAAGGATGATTCAAAGTTGAAGCCCTTTACAGGAATGACATCAGAAACTACTCTCAAGGATAAAAATCCAAAGGAAGGAACATACAAATATAAAATTACTGCTTTTTATTCAAATGGTGAAAAAGTAACATCTGAGATTAAGCAAATAACTATAAAACAATAAGCTTATGCGACAATATATAATAATACTCATAATAAGCTTTGGCTTAGCAATCACTACGAAAGCTCAGGTAGGGATTAATAATACTAATCCTGATACTACTTCTGTAATGGATTTGAAATCCACTACAAAAGGCTTTCTAATTCCTAGGATGAGTTCTTCGGAAAGGAATATAATGACTAGCTTTGGAAATGTTCCTGCTAATTCGCTAATGGTTTTCGACACTGACAAAAAGAAATTTTTCTTTTACGATGCCAATGTTTCCAAATGGCTGATGATTAATCCATGGTATAGCGAAGAAAGCGCTATAATTTGCTATGGTGATACTGTTAAATCTTATGTTATAAACATCCAACCCATAGGAGGTTATAAAATCTTTAAAGTTTCTTCTTCATATAATGGTATTAGTAGTAATTCTTCATTATTCCAATCCGAATTTGTTTTTACTGATGGAGGGGTATCAACTTCTGGTGTTAAATTTAACTCAAAAGTAGCTGGTGGCAATTTTATTTTAATGCAGGCATTTTATAATAATAGCCCTGTATTAACACTAAAGCACAATGGGAATTTAGGTTTAGGATATTCTAATCCAACAAAAAAGCTCGAAGTAGATGGAAACATAAAAGCATCTTCTAATATTACTGCTGACGAATTTATAGGTGATGGCGCCGTAGCTGTTGGTACTATTATTATGTGGTCGGGTAGTTTGCTTAATTTACCTGCAGAATGGGCTCTTTGTGATGGCAATAATGGCACTCCAAATTTAAAAGACAAATTCATTATGGGAGCAGGTGGCAGCTATGCTGTTGGCAATACTGGTGGAGCCAATGAAGTTACGCTTACAGAAGCTCAATTGCCTGCACATGATCATTCCGGAAGTACTTCTTCAGATGGGCAGCATAGGCATTATGTAGCTCGAAATCAAGAAGAAAATGGCGGAGGAACTAGTCTAGCATTTAAACAAACTACAAATAATGGTTGGCATGACTATGACCTTTATCGACATTCAAGCAATGCAAATAGAGGGAATTCTAGTTATAGTGGTGGCCATTCACATACACTTAGTGTTAATGATACTGGTGGTGGTCAGGCTCACGAAAATAAGCCTCCATATTATAGTTTAGCCTATATAATGCGAATTAATTAATCTGTAAAATATAATAATATGAAAATATATTTATTAGTTTTATGCTTTGTTTTTATTGCGACTTCCTCGCTAACAGCGCAGGTAGGCATTGATAATCCAATCCCTGATTCTACCTCAGTATTAGATTTAAAATCCATGTCGAAGGGTTTTCTTATTCCTCGAATGACGAGCACAGAACGAAACAATATTGTTTCACCTGCCCACTCGCTAATGGTATTCGATACTGACATTAAGAAATTCCTTTTCTGGAGTAGTTCTAGTTCGCAATGGGTAATTCTAAATCCTTGGTATGCCGAGGAAAACGGTGTAATACATTATGGCGCAACCAGTAATAATTTTAAAGTAAATATTGCTCCATCAGGTGGTAATAGTATTTTCAGAATTTCTTCAACATATAATGCTGTTAACGGAGATTCAAATGCATTTCAAACAGCATTTACTTTTACCGATTACCTAGTTTCCACCTCTGGTATAGTATTTAATGCAAAATTATCAGGCTATAATTTCAACCTAATACGTGCTTTATATAATGGTTTGCCTGTAATGACTCTAAGGCAGAATGGTAATTTAGGATTGGGTTATACAAATCCAACTGAAAAATTAGAAGTAAATGGAGAAATAAAAGTAAGTGGTAACGTAACTGCTGATAAGTTTAATGGAAATGGAATTGCACCAGTTGGTAGCATCGTTATGTGGTCGGGAAGTATCTCTAGTATTCCTTCAGGTTGGACACTTTGTGATGGAGCAAATGGCACTCCTAATTTAACAGACAGATTTGTTGTAGGTGCTGGCGCAAGCTATGCGGTAAATGCATCAGGAGGAGCAGCTAGTGTAACGCTTTCTGTTGGTGAAATGCCAAGTCATGGGCATACCGGCACCACCGATAATCCAGGAGATCATACCCATAAAGTAGTCAGAGATCAAAGCGATAACAATGGATCCAATAGTATTGCTTGGTTTACCGATGATGGAAACTATGAAGAATATGATTTATTTAGCCATAGTAGTACTGCCAACTGGGGGAAAACAAATGAGCAAAGCGCACATTCTCATAGCCTTAATATTAATGATGCAGGAAGTGGGCAAAGTCATGAAAACAGACCAGCATTCTATGTTCTGGCTTTTATTATAAGAACTAATTAAGATGTTTGATATGAAATATAATAAGTACAATATTGTTTCTAAAGCACTAATTATTGCTTTACTTATGGTGCTTTTTCTACCCTCTGCTGTAATTGCACAGGTGGGCATTAATAATCCTAATCCTGATTCAACAGCTGTTTTAGATTTGCAATCAACTAGCAAGGGATTCTTAATTCCTAGAATGAGCTCCTCACAAAGAAATAGTATGTCTAGCAATGGGAATATTCCAGCAAATGCACTACTAGTATTTGATACTGATCTTAATAAATATTTTGCCTATAGTGATACCTATTCAAGATGGCTTTTACTAAACCCATGGTATAGTGATGATAATAACTTAATTAGCTATGGCGCTACCAATACAAATTATAAAATAAATGTTCACGTTTCTAGTAGTACAAAAATATTTAATACATACTCATCCTATAGTGGAGTCAGTAGCGACTCTTTAAAATTTCAATCAGAATATTTATTTACAGACGCATCAATTTTAAGCTCAGGCATGAAATTTAATGCAAAAATAAGTGGAGGTAATTTCATTTTAATGAAAGCCTATTATAATAACCAACCCAAGATGACACTAAAGAATAATGGAAACCTTGGCTTAGGATATACCAACCCAACTAAGAAACTAGAGGTAAGCGGAGATGCCGAGGCCTCTGGAGAAGTTACAGCAGCGAAATTTGTTGGCAAAGGAACTATTCCCATTGGAGGGATTATTATTTGGACAGGGAGTATAAGTAATATTCCATCGGGATGGGCATTATGCGATGGTAATAATGGCACTCCTAATTTAAAAGACAGATTTATTATTGGTAGTGGTGGCACCTTCGCTACTAATAGTACAGGAGGAGCAGCTAGTGTAACTCTTAGCAGTACTCAAATGGCAAGTCATGACCATACAGGTACAGCAAATAGTGTCGGTAACCATAGGCATTCTGTTGTTAGAGATCAAGAAGACAATGGTGGCTCCAATAGTGCTGCATATCACGGTCAACATGGTACCGACGATCAGTATAAATTACAACGACATTCAAGTGATGCCAATAGATGGAATACTAGTAGCGCTGGCGGTCATACACATACATTTACTTCTGGGAATACCGGTAGTAGTCAGCCACACGAAAATAGACCACCATATTTTGCT
>JAOZKO010000226.1 GCA_029935325.1 Bacteroidales bacterium | reverse complement strand
ATCTCCACTCCTAAGCACCGTATTTTTCCTAGAACCAATGCTATTATAGGAAGACATGTGCAAAATTGCCATCCACCAGAGAGCGTACATATTGTTGAGCAAATTGTTGATGCTTTTAAGGCAGGAGAGAAGGACATTGCTTCCTTCTGGATTCAAATGGGGCCAAATTATGTGCTAATTAAATATTTTGCCGTACGAGATAAGGATGGGAAATTCCGTGGCACATTAGAAGTTTCGCAAGAGATTAGTGAAATCCAAAAGATTAAAGGTGATAAGCGACTTTTGGATTGGGAGTAGGGGGTGCTCTTAACAATAGTTCGTTGAGTTTTTGTTTCTCGCAAAGACGCCAAGACACAAAGGGTTGATATTGTGATTGTTATACATTATTGCACAAAGCCGTAATCGTCTGACTGTGTTGTTTATATAAAACATTAACGGAGTATTGCTTAAGACAAGTTCTGAAAAGCATATTGATTTCTCCACCTCTCAACTTCTCTCGCTCTCCTCTATCATCCTCCTACTCAGGAACAGTAAAGCCATATTTATCAAGAATCTCTTTAGCGGTATATTCCACAACTTCTACTTTAGTCATAACAACATCAGTAAGTGGTTTATCACTTGAGTTTGTAGGAACCTCTGCAATTTGAGATACCACACTTAGACCTGATATTGTCTCTCCAAAAACCGTATATTCACCATCGAGCGAGTGTGTTCCAGAAGTGTTTTCCACGATATAAAACTGAGAACCATTTGATCTCTTTTGAGGGTTATTATCTCTGGCAGCACCAACTGCTCCATATTTATGTGTTAAATTAGTATTAAACTCAGCAGGAATTGTATATCCTGGACCACCAGTTCCTGTTCCCAATGGGTCTCCTCCTTGAATTACAAAGTCATCAATTACTCTATGGAAAATTAAACCATCATAGAAACCTGCTTTTGCTAGGCTATCGAAATTAGTTTTATGCAAAGGAGTTTCGTCATAAAGCCATAAAACAATTGTTCCATGATTGGTTTCCATATTGATAACACCATATTTAGTGTCAGTATTTGAGTCAGATTCGTCATCATCTTTGCCACAAGAAGTAATAAGAGTAAATGCTAAAAGCATTAAAATCGAAGAATAAAATAATTTTTTCATAATTGATTGTATTTAGTTTAAAATTAATAGCCAAAAGTAATAAAAAAGTAATAATAATATTTTTAAATATTAGGGTTTGTCTTTGCCTTTGTTTTCCTATATTTGACAGTCCAAAATTATTTTGTAATGCTAATCTTCAAAAAGATTGATCTTCTTTTTTTAAGTTATATTTTTATCACCTCTATTTTAATAATTATGGGGTGGCAATCAGCAACTAATCCATTAGAATTATTACTCATTCGTGCCATTATGCTAGTCGCTATAATTGGATTAATTTGCTTTGCTGAAAAACATAAGAGCAGTTTTATTTTCTTGCTTCGGCAGACGTATGCCCTAATACTAAGTGGATATTTTTATTCCGAAACGGTATTTTATAATAAGCTAATATTCAATAATATTGATCCTCTACTTGAGAAAATTGAATACTATGTTTTCGGTATGCAAGTTAGTGTACAATTCTCTGAAATAATTACCAATAAGCTTTTTAGTGAATTAATGTATTTATCCTATTTCTCGTTCTATTTGCTTATTGCTAGTTTTACTTTATTATTATTTTTTAAGTCAAAAAACACCTTTGCCAAAGCAGTATTTCAGTTGAGTGCTTCCTTATATATTTTCTATATTATTTTCGCAGTATTTCCGTCTGCTGGGCCTCAATTCTACTTTTTATTTCCAGAAAATAGTTTGCCTGACGCATATTTATTTGATAATATTATGCATTTTATACAGAAAGTAGCCGAGCAACCAACCGCTGCATTCCCAAGTTCACATGTTGGAGTCTCAGTTATTATTCTGATATTATCAAGAAAAATACTGCCAAAGTTTTATATTTTTATTCTACCAATTGTATTTCTACTAACTTTGTCCACAGTTTATATTAAAGCACATTATGCAATTGATGTGATTGCAGCTATTTTAATTGCCCCAATAGTATTATATTGGTCAAATATTTTATACAGAATTATACCAAACAAATCTATGTTTGAAAAAGTTAAAATTAAGTAAATGACAGATCTAATAGAAGTTACAAATAGAAATGAACTTAAAACGTTTATAAAGCTTCCTTATACTATTCACAAAAATCATAAGCAATGGTTGCCGCCATTAATGTCGGATGAATGGAAGGTGTTTGATAAAAGTAAGAACCATTCTTTTGAGCATTGTGATACAATAATGCTTTTGGCAAAAAAGGAAGCTAGGGTTGTAGGGAGGATAATGGGAATTGTTAATCATGTATATAATGAGGGTCATGATGAAAGAAATGCACGATTCTGCTTTATGGAGACTTATGATGATAGTGAAGTTTTTGATATGTTAATTGCTGCTATTGAGGAATGGGCAAAGAATTTGGGAATGGAAAAGCTAGTTGGACCATTGGGTTTCTCAGATAAAGATCCTCAGGGATTTTTGATTGAAGGCTTTGACGACCCAATGAGTGTGATGGTTACAAATAGTAGTTTCGAACATATGGTAAACCATACTGAAAGAAATGGATTTGCAAAAAAGCTAGATTTATTTCAATATCGAAGTCCTATTCCTGATGTTATTCCTGAGTTTTATACCAAGGTGACAGATAGAGTTTTACAAAGGGGATTTAAACTCGTGGAGTTTGATAAATCCAAAAATATAAGGCAATATGTGAAGCCAGCCTTCGATTTAATAAATGAAACCTATGTAGATATTTATGGCTTTGCTCCTTTGCAAGATATTGAAGCTAAGGAGTTTTCGGAAAGGTTTTTGCCGCTTCTCAATCCTAAGTTTATAAAAATGGTAACCGATGAAAAAGGTAAAATGCTTGCTTTTGTTATTGCAATGCCAGATATTAGCGAAGGTTTTAAAAAGGCTAATGGAAAACTCTTTCCCTTTGGTTTTATCCATATTTTACGATCCTTTAAAAAAGCAACACAGCTAAACCTTTTGTTAGGCTGCGTAAAAGATAATATCCGTAATTCAGGTCTCGATGCTTTATTAGCAACATCATTATTTAAATCAGCAAAAGAAGCAAAACTTACAACCCTCGATAGTCATTTGATTATGGAAGATAATACCAAAATGCGTGCACTTATGGAAAGGCAGGATTATTCTATCTATAAAAAGTATCGGATTTATGAAAAAGAATTATAGTGAGAATTATTAGTCCCTTGGAATAGGGAAAGTCTAATGTCTATTTATGAAATTATAAACACCTCTTTGGTTTTATTCAATAGTGCGTTGAGTTTTTGTTTCTCGCAAAGACGCCAAGACGCAAAGTGTTGATTTTGTGAAAATTATACATTATTGCAGAAAATCGTAATCGACTGACTGTGCGATTTATATAGAACATTAACGGAGTATTATTTATTAAAAAGCCTCACTAAAACCAAAGAAGAACGCATAAGTATTTTTACCAATACCAAAATCAAATCGTAAATTAGTTTTATGCTCCTGGTCAACCATTAACCTAAGACCTCCGCCAGCAGTTAGTTTAATGTTTTTGCTGTTAAAATCGGAATAGTATGGGGCAACCTCTCCAGCGCTAATAAAAGCAACGCCACCAATTAACCAAAACAAATGCCGGCGAACTTCAAATTGACCATTAATGATTACATTATCCCGATATTGCCCTTCGTAATAGCCCCGCATTCTCTCTGTTCCTCCCATAAGCGCCATAGAATATACTGGGATATCTCCATAGTTAGCTTCGGTATAAAGCTGATAGGCAAAGGTAAATTTACCCAAAGGATGGAATTTCCTAATATCTAATCGATATCTATTAAAAACAAACTCAGAGCCAAATATCTTGGAGTAGAACTCTGTTTGAAATTCCACAAATAATCCCTTGGTAGCATTATATACATTGTCTCGAGTATCGTATGCTAGTATTAGTCCTAAGCCTGAATTTAAGCCGCCTTCACTACCTTCATACAATTGTGGTTTGTAAATACTATCTAAAGTGTACGAAATATGAAAAACATTATAATAATTATATTTTGCTCCAATATAGAAGTTGGGATAAACCATTCTTTTGTATTTCAGAATAGTTTGAAAGAAACTCTTGGTTATCAATTTTGAAGTGTCGGGATTGATATCGTTTCCTACGCCCCAAAAAGCTCTGGGGAATTTTTCTAAGCCCAATGACATTTCAGCAATATTTCTATTCTCAGACCAATAAAAATGAGTGCCAATATCTAGAAACATTTGGCCATTAAGAGATGCTGCAGCAGTTGCTCCTACGGAAGAAGCCTTAGAAATAGTATCGGTCTTATCAAGGTCAAAAGCATTAAATTTTGCCAAACCAAAAAGCCAGCTAGTTTCTGTGCTATATGAAATAATAGGAGCAGGAACATATTGCATAAGCTTATAAACCTTGTCGTTTACTCGCTTAAATTTCTCAAGAATACTATCCTTCTGAATTTTTGAAGCACTTGCCTCTCTTTTGGCTTTCTCAACATCATGTTTTTGAGTTACTTGCGCAAAGGAAGTCTTTGCAAAAATGACAATAATGAATACTAGAAATACAACTCTCAAAATTACAGATGTTAAGTTAATTATTAGATTGTAAAAATACAAAAATTATCATTGGTTCTGTCAATGATAATTCTTGTACTATATTAGACTTTATAACCTTTAAAAAAGAGTATTGTTAATTAAGCCTCTTTTTAGTATTTAATTTACCTGACAAAAAACTTAGAATTTAAACGATTTACACCATTATTGGAATACACAATGCTATATAATCCAGAGGTTAATTTCTCCTTAGGAATACGATAATAGTTTTGTGAGTTTACCTTTTGTGTTTCTTGCAAAATAATTCTACCACTATGGTCAATAATCATTACATCATAACTGCTGCCACTCTGGGCATTAGATAGTAATGCATAGGTATTATTATTATCA